>CANIXE010000153.1 GCA_947470885.1 Planctomycetota bacterium | reverse complement strand
ATGCCCTTGGCCTTGAGGACCTCGTCGAGAAGAGTCTCAATGGCCTTGGCCTCACGGATCTCCATGACCACCTGGTTGATCCGACCGCTCTTCTTGAGCTGGTCGGCCACTTCCTCGGGCTTGCGGCCGGTGTGGTTGGCGGCCATGTGGATCTGGTCGTTCAGATCGTCATTGGTGACCTGGACGTTCTGCTGGAGGGCCAGGGCGTCGAGGATCAGGAAGCGGCGCAATCCCTTCAATGATTCGGTTTCAGCTTCGGCCAGGGCCTTGGCGATCTCCTCCGGGGACTTGCCTTCATTGCGCCGGCTGGCGGAAGCGATGGCGTCTTTGGTGGTGTCGGCCAGGAGCTTCTCGGGCAGTTCGATGGCGACCTTGGCCAGGAGCTGCTCGGTCAATTCACTCACCTGCTTGGCCCGGGCCTCGCCGGACTTGGTGGCCTCGATGCGCGTGCGCAGCAGGCCGGTGAGCTTCTCCAGACTCTCGACGCCCAATTTCTTGGCGAATTCATCATCCAGGTTCGCCCCGCGTAGGCGCTGAGCATCGGCGACCGTGATGCTGACGGCGGCTTCCTTATTGGCGTACTCTGCGGGGGAGAACGACGCGGGCAGGATCGAGGTGAAGCTCAGGGCGGCACCGATGGTCTGATCCTTGAACAAGGCGATAATGTCGGCGGAGGGCTTGCCGAAGAACGGATAGCCACCCACCAAGTGGTTGAACTTGTCGAGCTTGCGGATCTCGGCGCCATCGACGGTGATCGTGCCGTTCACGGTGACGCTGTCGTCTTCAATGATGGTCTCACCAGCAGCCAGGGGGCTCATGCTGCCGGCCCGACGGGCCAGGGTTTTGAGCTGCTCGTCGACTTCCGAGTCGATACCTTCGACCACCGCCGGGGAGACGGTAAATTCGCTGGCCGCGGGAAGGGCGACGACGGGCTTGATGTCAAAGCTGAGGGTAATGATGAAAGCGCCGCCGGTGCGGTCCACCTTATCCGTGGTGAACTGACCGATGGGGGTCAGACCGTGTTCCTTCAAGGCGGCGTTCAGGGCCTCATCCGCCAGCTTCTCGTCGGTGCGGCCGGTGGCTGCCTCGCCGAAGCGCTTCTCGATCAGAGCCACCGAGGTCTTACCGGGGCGGAACCCGGGCATTTTCACTTCCGTGGCCAGCTGGCGGAGAACCTGGTTCCGGCGCGCGGCATACTCCGAGGCATTGTAGGAGATGGTGACGGACTTGCGGAGCTTGCCAGCGTCGGCGGCGGTGATCTGCATGGGGACCTCGGAACGTTGCGGGACAGGTGGTACTGGGAAAGGGGTGGGAATGATGGCCGGCAGACCCGGACGATCAATGGGGAGCCCCGCCTGCCCCCAGGGCGCCACAATGGAACGCTGGATGTCCATGACGGAGCAGTCTTTGCGGCGCCAGTCCGGTCGTCCGGTCGTCCACCAGCAGTGTGTCTTTCAAATATTCCCACTGAACATTTGACTTCAATGACGACCGGACGATCGGACGACCGGACGACCGGACATTTTCATTGAGGTCCCCTGGCCTGCCCCCCCGCCCCGGATCTCAGCCCCCCTGACCCGGTGACAGCTGCCGCCGCAGGGCCTCCCTCAGGTCGTTTAAAAGGGCAGTTTCCCGGGCGGTCCGTTCCACCACCTCATCGATTAAGGGGATGATCCGCCGGGCTTCATGGTCCTGGATGATCCCATCGGCGATGTCCGTGGCCATCTCCCGCAGCAGGAGGTTGGTGGTGGAATGGCTATCCATGATGTAGCCCATGATCACCGCCACCTCGCTGGCAGCGGCACGCATGGACGCCGCCACCTTGTCCTCCTGGTCGAATCGGAAGGCATCGGCGATGGCCGTGGAGCCCCAGCGTTCCGCCTCGTAGCGGCAGAGCTTGAGGAGGACCTCGGCGCTCCAGGAGGACATGTCCCCCTCCCGCAAGCAGCTGATCCATCGGTCCATGGTCCGCTTGGGCACCCCCAGGGCGGTGGACAAGGCCGCCGAGCCCGCCCGGTGGGTGATGGAATTGAGGGCATCGATGAGACTCGACATGGGGGTCCCCGAAAGGCGCCGGGCGGTGAGGGCGATCATCCTTCCCCCACCTCGGCAGACAGACCCAGCTTCTGCGGCCGGTGCCGATGGACAATAAAGGCCAGGCCGCCCGCCAGGACCAGCAATCCCAGGCCGATGTAGGGTCTATAGACGATCCAGGCCACCGCGATGGTGCAGGTGGAGAGTACCCCCGCCACCGCCCCCGAAATGAGCATCACCCCGCCTTCCAGCAGATTGCCCACGAAAGGGATGACATCGCCCAGGACGCTCAGGGGCCGAAGGATCAGGGCCAGACCAACACACATCACCACGAAGCCGACTCCCCGGAGGATCCAGGTGAGCTGCTGGTTAGCGGTTTGCTCCTGGGCGAACAGCTGGGCGGCGGTGTGATGCCCCAGCTTGATCAAATCGATGGATTGTCCGTCGGAGGTGACGAAAGGCTCGAAGGTGGTCCCCCGCTGGACCGCCACCAAACTGACCTCGGTGGCCTTGGCGGCCCGGAATGAGACCCGGAAGTCCCCCACCGCCGGCGATCCCGGATCGGCGCCAAAAAAGACCAGGGAGTCGCTGATTCGGGCTTGGGAGCGGAGCGGCTCAGGTACCTGCAGGGCCGCCAGCACCGGGGGCCGCACCGGCTCAGTGGCGGGGATCCGATCGACCTGGGCCGGGGACAAGGTAAACGCCCCGAGGTTCACTTGTTCAGCCCGGCGCTCTGAGGCATGGAGGGGGAAACTGGTGGGATTGGCGTGGCCTGCGGGCTGGGCGAAACTTGATGACGAGATCGGCGAGGCGGACCACTCCTTGTCGTAGGTCGTGGTCTTGGTGGTCTTGCTGCTGCCCCCCAATTCCTTCTCGGTCTTGGACGAGGACCGTTCCCGCCACTGGTACATTTCCACCACCCGCTCCAGACGCAGGGCATCCGCCACCGCGACACCCAATAGTTCATCCTGCACCAGCCCTTTGGCCGTGGCGGCTCCAGACACATGGACAGGACGGCCTTCGTTGGCGGGATCCACCCGGGCGGCATCAACGCTGACCGTGGCCCCGGCCCCCTCGGTCAAACCCCGGGCGGTGGCCACGGCCCGCCCTTCGTTCCAGAACAGCACTGGAAAGGATAGGACGAACAGCAGCAGGCCGAAAAGGAGGCCGCTGATGGCCGAACCGATCCTGGAGATCCAAGATGTTTGGGTCACGGTGGTGAATTGGTCTTCGGACATGGACGGAAACCTCCGAGTGGTGGCTAGGATCGGATCCTGGCTCCATAAATCGTTTCGTCTGTCCCATTCAACGTAATCGGAATGCCATTTTTGGCGTAACGGAACACCCGGCCGGATCCCCACAGGGGTGGTGAAACCTCGATTTACAGTGGAACCTGCAAAGCCTGACCCATCCAGCCAGGACCTCCGGACAAGATCCTGCCCTGAAGAAATTGGCCCAAGGTTTAAGGCCCTTGCGGACCTGCCGTTTCCCAGGGTATGATGTTCATGACAGGAACATGCCATGCCCACTGAACTGCCGGTACCTAACAATGACATCATCAAAGCCTTGAAGGAACTGACCGTGTCGGGGGCGACGGTGGACGATCGTTACCAGTTGAACGTGTCCTTCAGTGACGAAATCCTGACCTTGAAAATCATGGGGTTCCTCCTCCAACCGATTCCCCTGGAATTCTCCAATCGATTCGAACATGTGATGGCCAGCCATCAGATCCGCCGCCTGATGATCGATCTGTCGGAATGCACCTACATGTCGTCGGCGGTGATGAGTTATCTGGTAAAGTACTTTGACATCACCAACGACATCGGTGGTACGGTGGCGGTGGTCCGTCCCCCCGCCAAGGTCCTCGCCGTCCTCAAGGCCATCGGCCTGGACACGTTCTTCACCTTTTATCCCTCGGTGACCGAGGCCCGGACCGCCCTGGCCCAAATCCGCATCAGCCTGCCGTAACTCCAGCACTGGGCGGCCCATCCCGGTAATCGTCTTGACCAACGGGACGAGCCAAACAGACTCCGCCCCTCATGCCGCATACGCGGGTGTAGCTCAATGGTAGAGCGCCTGCTTCCCAAGCAGGACACGAGGGTTCGATTCCCTTCACCCGTTCCACTTTCTGTTCCCCAGATAATCCCGAGCCGGATGCCACTTCATACCATCCCTGTCGTGGTGCCGTATCGTCTCGACGATGATGCCGAAGGCACCGCGTTCGGCGTGGGAGTCCAGGCGGTCGGCACAACGGTTCAGGCGGGGCAAGCGGTCGCCCAGGTGTTGGTCAAATCCACCCTGGGACTTCGCCATCCTGGTCGCACCGGCATGTTGATCCAGGATCGCATTAAAGTCGGCGTTCTCGGCGCGGCGGTCGAAGGCCCCTATGCCTACGTCCTGACCAAGGGTAACCACATCAACCACCTGAACTTCCCGTCCCGGATCGACCAGGACCGGGGCTACGTTTTGGAGCAAATGCTTGCCGGCCTGGACGAAAACCACGTCTTCGGCGTGCTGATGGACTGCGTCCACCTGACCTACATCAACAGCGCCGGTCTAGCTGCCCTGGCCTCCCAGGCCAGCCGGCTGAACATGCGCCTTTTCCGGATGTCCGACCCAGTGGCCAAGGTATTCGAAATCACCGGGCTGACCCGGGCAGTTCCGGCCTATCCCGACCTGGCCTCCGCCCTGGCGGCGTTGATCCGCCATGCTGGGGAACCCCGGGTCTGAACTTGGGAAAACTACCAGGGTGATACCTTCCTCCCTGGGCAATTGATCAGAAGCTCTCCGATCATGCCCCCCAGCACCTCCGAAGCGAAGCATTCTGTCTTGGGCATCGTCCTCCTGTTCGGCCTGGTGTTGGCAGCTGGATGTGGTTTGTCCTGGGCCAATTTGGATGCCCGGGCCGGACGCCATGACTTGTTCATGGACGAGACGATCTTCTTCGACAACGTCACTGCGATCTACCGGGCCGCGGGCGTCCGCAACACCACCGAGGCCCTGCTAGTTGGCCCGGATCAGCGTTATGGCCAGATCGGCTTCTTGATCTGCGCCGCCACCGGAGCGATTCCCTACCAAGCTGGGGACGAATCAGCCCTAGTCCTGGCCATCCGTTCCACCTGCCTGGTTTGTCTGCTGACCAGCTACCTTCTGTTCGGCCTGTGCCTGCTCCGCCTGGCCCCCCAACGTCCCTGGCTGGCCCTGGGGACCGTGACCATGTGCCTCGTCTTGCCCGGAACGGTGTATTACGGGACGATGCCGAAACCCGAGCCCTTCCAACTGCTAGCCATCGCCCTGTTCGCCTGGACCGCGCTGGGCCGGGGAAACTGCACTGGGTGGCCGGCCCTATTCCTGGGAATGGCCTTCGGAGCGAAGATCAGCACCCTGCCCCTGCTCGTGGTGTGGGCCCCCCTCGTCTGGTGGGATTGCCGGAATTCCCCGTGCCGCCTGGGCGACCTGGTCCGCACCGGGAGCTGGATGACGGCCGGTGCCGTCCTGGCGGAGCCAGCCATTCTGCTCAACATCAAAAGCTACCTGGCGTCCACCTTCCTCAACACTACCCATGGTGCCGACCGGGCGGAGATCGGGGTCGGGGCCTGGATGCGGTTCATCGGCGATGGCCTCCTGGGGTATTCCGGAGCCGCCCTGGCGGGATTCGTGGCTGCCCTGACGGGATTGGTCATCTGGCAAGGGAGCACTAGTATTCGGCGGCACGGCACTGCCATTCTGGAACAACCGGGCGCGGCTCAGGCGTTTCTGTTTTTCGCGGGGGGCGGTCTGACCTTGACCCTGGTGCTTTTCCAGGTCCATCGCCTCTGGCATTTCTACCTCCATCCGGGGTTGGTCCTCCTGATCTTCGGTGGAGCTTTCGCCCTCACCTGGGAAAACGCGATCAACTGGTGGATCCGGGTGGGCCTGATCCTGGCGATCCT
>CANIXE010000152.1 GCA_947470885.1 Planctomycetota bacterium | reverse complement strand
GCACGCATCGCCGCAATTTCTTCGGTGGTCTTGCCAAAGAGGAAGAAGTGGCCCTTGCCGAAGCGGTCGACCTCCTCCTGGATCTCGATGTTGGCGCCGTCGAGGGTGCCGATGGTCAGGGCGCCGTTCATCATGAACTTCATGTTGCCGGTACCGCTGGCCTCTTTGCCGGCGGTGCTGATCTGTTCGGATAGGTCGGCGGCGGGGCAGATCTTCTCCATCAGTGACACCCGGTAGTTCGGGATGTACGCGACCTTCAACTTGTCGCCCACGTCCGGATCGGCGTTGACCACCGCGGCGACGCTGTTGATGAACTTGATGATGGTCTTGGCCATCGCATAGCCCGGGGCCGCCTTGCCACCAAACAGCACTGCCCGGTTGGTCCAGCCCTTGGTGTCCCCAGCCTTGATCCGGTTGTACAGGTGGACCACGTGGAGGGCATTCAAGAGCTGGCGCTTGTACTCGTGGATGCGCTTGACCTGGATGTCGAACAGGGACTCCAACGGGAAGTCCACGCCGCACTGTTCCTTCACCTGGGCGGCCAGGACTTTTTTGTTGGCCAACTTCACCGCGGCCCATTCCTTGCGGAACGCCTTGTCCTTGATCTTCGGGGCGATCTGTTCCAGCTGGGCCAGGTCGGTGACCCAGGCTTCGCTGCCCAGGGTCTTGGTCAGCAGGCTGGCCAGGCCCGGATTACATTGGACCAACCAGCGGCGCTGGGTCACGCCGTTGGTTTTGTTGTTGAACCGCTCTGGCCACAGCTCGAAGAAGTCGTGGAACAGCCCCTTCTGGAGGAGCTCGCTGTGGAGCGCGGCGACGCCGTTCACCGACATCGAGCCGACTATGGCCAGGTAGGCCATCCGCACCTCGGGGTGGGGGCCGTCCTCGATGATCGACATCCGGCCCAGGCGTTCCGGTTCCTTGGGCCACTTGGCGGCGACCTGTTTCAGGAAGCGGGCGTTGATCTCGTAGATGATGTCCAGAAGCCGGGGCAGGAGGCGCTTGAACAGGGCCACCGGCCATTTTTCCAGGGCCTCCGGCAGCAGGGTGTGATTGGTGTAGGCCAGGGTCTTGGTGGTGATGTCCCAGGCCTCGTCCCAGCCCAGGAAGTACTCGTCCATCAGCAGGCGCATCAGGCAGGCCACCGCGATGGTCGGGTGGGTGTCGTTCATCTGGATGGCGTTTTTCGCCGGGAACTGGCTCCAGTCGATGTTGCCGGTCAGTTCATTCGCCTCGCTGTTGTAGGCGCGGACGTAGCGGCGGATGATGTCCTGGATGCTGGCGCTGGCCAGGAAGTACTGCTGGCGCAGGCGCAGTTCCTTGCCGTTTTCGCTCTTGTCATTCGGGTACAGAACCCGACTGATGTTCTCGGCATGGGCCTGTTCCTCGATGGCCCCCGCATAGTCGCCCGCATTGAAGTGGGTGAGGTCGAATTCCTCAACGGCGCAGGCCTTCCACAAACGCAGGGTGTTCACCGTGCCGTTCTTGTAGCCGGGGATGGGCACGTCGTAGGGTTCCGCCAGGACGTCGGTGGTGTTGACCCAGCGGACCCGCATCTGGCCTTGGGCATCGTTGTAGAATTCGGTGTGACCGCCGAACTTGACCCGGGCCACGTATTCTGGGCGGTGGATCTCCCACAGGCTGCCGTTGGCCAGCCAGTGGTCGGGGACTTCGATCTGGGCGCCGTTGACGATCTTCTGCTTGAACATCCCATAATCGTAGCGGATGCCGTAGCCGAACACCGGCAGCTGCAGGGTCGCACAGGAATCGAGGAAGCACGCCGCCAAGCGACCGAGGCCGCCATTGCCCAAGCCGGCATCGACCTCTTCTTCCACCACATCTTCCAGATTCATGCCCAGTTGGCGCAGGGCGTCTGCCGTGGCTTCCTCGCAGCCGAGGTTGATCATCGCGTTCCCCAGGGCCCGGCCCATGAGGAATTCCAGGGACAGGTAATAGCCCCGCTTGGCGCCGGTTTCGTAGTAGGCGGCGTGGGTTGCCTTCCAGCGCTCCATCAACCGGTCGCGGATTGCCAGCAGGGTGGCCTGGTAGCGGTAGCGATCGCTGACCGAGTGCTTGTCGCGACCCAGGGTGTAGCTGAGGTGGTGGCGGACATCCTTGGCCAGGCTGTCGGCGTCCAGGCCCAGACCGTGGGTCGCGTGGACATCGATGGCGACGGTGGCGGGCACCGCGGCCATGGCGTGGAGGATGGGCAGGCCCTGTTTGCCCATCTGTTTCTTCTCGGGGGCGGGCTTGGCTTTCACCACCGGGGCGGGGACAGGCTTAGCCACCGCGATCTTCGGGGTAATGGCGGCCACTGGGGCCTTCGCCGGGGCGGCCACCGCCTTGACGGTCTCCTTCTCTTTGACTGCGCTTTTCGGTGCGGTGGGGGCGATCACCTGGGCCGTGGGGGTCTTCTCCAGGGCCGAGGCCGTGACGGTGGGGGCCTTGGTCGCTCGGGTGGTCACTTTGGGCGCGGCAGGCTTGGAAGCGGTCTTGCTGGGCTTGGACATGGTGAGCTCACGGTCGGGTGGAGGCGCCAGACTGCCCAGGGGTGCCGAGGCGGCAAGCAGCGCGGGACGCAGCAGAACCTTCGATAATTGTTCCAGTTGTGTTGCCGTTCCAGTTGACCCGTCCCCTGCGGGTGCTTCTCCGTGGGCTGGGCCGAAAGATCGAGGAGGCCCGGACGACCCCCGGCGCCTGCGTATCGAGGTCGGGCTGCGGTATCGCTTGTTGGATCGTTAGTCCGAGCATTTCTGATCGCCATGGACCCGATTTGGCAAAGTGAGTCTGTTGTTCGTGCGGATCCAAGGCCCGCGAGGTTGTTTCCCAACTCTCAGCACACGGTGCCGTGGGTGCGGGTCCAGGGCCGGCGAGGCCCTGGCAGGGAGTAGCGGACGGAGTCCGCGAACAGCAATCCCCCGAGCGCGCCTGCGCGCGCGAGCGGGGACGAGGCTTGGTTGCGCGTAGCGCAACGTCCCGGCGCAGCCGGGATCGCACCAGCACGATCACCGCGCAGCGGTGACCTGCGCAGCAGGCAAGCCGCGCAGCGGCGCTGTCGGGCTGGGGCGCAAGCCTCGCTAGTCCTCGCCTTCGTCGAAGCACCACAGCTGGCCCGACGTCAGGGCGACAAATATCAAGCCATCCCGGGCGGCGACACCGCCAACGGCGGAGGAGCCCAGATCGCAGCGCCAACGTTCCCGGCCACTGATGCGATCGACACAGAGGAGGATTCCTGAACTGCTGGTCAGGTAGATGCCCCGCTTGCCGATGCCCACTTCCCCGGGATTGGCGCCCGCGGTGCCCTTGGTGGGGAAGCGCCAAAGGACCTGACCCGGGTGGGAAAGATCGAGGGCGGTGAGCCGGCCGTCCGCGCTGGTGACGTAGGCCGTGTTGCCATCCACCACCGGCGAACCCAGGCCGCTGCCTTCCACCGGCCAGGTGCCCAGCAGACGATTGGGTAGGGGGCTGTCGAGGTTGGCGTCCACGGCGACGATGCTGCCGGTGGAATCGGTGAATAGCAGGGCCTGGCGACCGTTCGCAACGTTGGCTTTGACCGGGTGGCCGGCCAGATCACCGTGAAAACGCATGGTGTAGATCGGGGTCGGCGGGCTGGTCTCAGTGGCGGCGGTGGTGTCGAGGACGTTCAGATCATTCCCCAGGGGCAGGTAAAGTGCCGTCCGGGTGCCGGAATGGTCCGCGAAGGGCTGGCCAGTGAGATCTCCCTCCAATTTGAGCCGGGGATAGACTGAAACCTTGCCCCGACCATCTGCGGCGAGGAGCAAGGGACCGGCCCGGAACGTGGCGACGAACAGCAGTGTCTGTCCCGGGATCAGGTCATGTTCTTGGGCCCATACCGGACCGGTGGGGCGGCGATCGCCATCGCCGGTCCAGGACCACAGGCGGACGCGGCTGGGAATATCGACCACATGCAGGGTGTCTTCCAGGACGACATAAGCCCGATCCTGGAAAATCACCGGCGCGGTACGGAATTCCGCCACGGTGTCCGGGAATGTTACCGGGCGGCTGGAACCGGTACGGGCATCGACGATTTCCAGGGTCGCGCGACCTGTGCCGACCACGACCTCACGGCCTGAGAGCACCGGAGGAGTGGTGGCCGGACCCGAAAGGTCGGTCTTCCACCGGGGGCCGCGGACCAGGTTCACCGCAAAGGCAACCTTGCGCAGGGCGGTGGAGATCATCGCGGATTGGTTGGTGAAGCCCACCCGGCTGGCGGCGATCTGGATCGATTCGCCGTAATGCAGGCTGAGGTTCTGGATCCACGGACCATTATTTCCCGGGGCCCGGGCGAGCTGTTCCAGGCCGCTGCCGACGCGACGGATCGCCAGGACCGTGTAGGGACTGTCGACCTTGATGGACAGGGGGATTTCCAGGGCATTGAGCACTTCGGCCACCGCCGGGGACTTGGATTCCTGGCCCAGGCGGACCAATTCGTCGAGGGCGGCAAAGGTTCCGGCGTCGTCTTTTTTGGTGGCCAGGGCGACCACGCTGCCGGCGATGCTCTCAGCCAGCTTGCGCTCGACCCCGACCATCCGATCCCGGGCTTTGCTGAGGGCGGCGTCGCCCTCGCCGGCCACAGCCTTGCGGTAGGCTGCCAGGGCAGCCCGGAGGTCGCCGATGGCTTCGATCCGGCCCGCCCGCTCCAGCAGGGACTGGGCGCTGCGGTTGGCGGCGGCCCAGCGCAGCTGGTCGGCGGTAAGCTGGGCCCGGCGGGTGTAGGGCAGGTCGTTGCGGGCGAGGATTTTGTCCAGTTCGGCCAGGGCGCCGTCCCAGTCCAGGGCCTGCCAGCGGCGGTTGGCCTCGGCCACCGGGGCCTGGATCTGGGCATTGATCCGGGCCTGACGGATTTCTTCCAACAAGCTGTCGGCGTTGGCCGAGGCGGGGGTGCCGGCAAAATCCCGTTTGAGGGAGAGGATCGCCCGTTCGGCTCCGGTGAAGTCTCCGCCGTCCATCAACGCCCGGCCCTTGAGCTGGAGGCCTGTGGCCCGGTCGGCAAAATTCTTGCGGACCTCGGTGGCCGCCCGGTTGATGTCACCGAGCAGTCCCGAATCCAGGCTGTAACGGCTGCGCAGCTGATCCAATTCCTCGGTTAATTTCTGGTGTTCGCCTGCGGCCATCCGGCGAACCAGGGATGAGGTGAGATCACTGACCACCCGGCTGCCCTGTTCGTGGACCACGACCTGCTTGTAATAGTAGTACCCGGCACTGACGCAGCCGACGATGGCGGCGGCGGTCAGGGTATACATCAGCATCTGGATCGCCCGGCTGGTCTTGACCGCCTCGCTGCTCCGGGCGTAGGTCAGGATCTGCTCGGTGATCGCTGCGAATTTGCAGTCGCTCTTGAGGGTGCGCTCCAGTTCAGCTAGAGCGGCGGTGGGCCGGGCCGAGGTCAGCAGGGCGTGCCACAGGGCCTTGTACTCGACGGCGGCGTTGTCGGTCTGGCCGTCCAGCTGGTAGGCCTTGGCCAGCCAGCGGTGGGGAGCCGGATCCCGGGGCAGGATGTTCTTCGCCCGGTGGCATGCGTCGATGGCCCGCTGGACGTCCCGGGTGGAGAGGAAGGCCTGGGCGGCGGCGACGAAACCGATGGAGGATTCCTCATCCCGACCCAATTCGCTCAGCAGCTGGGCCCGTTCGAAATGCAATTCAGGATCTTCGGGGGACAGCCCAATCACCGTGTTCAGGTCCTCCAGGGCGGCATCCAGCTCGCCGGCATCCTTGCCCACCTGGATCAGCTCGAGGTATAGTTCCACCGCCCGGGCGGCTTGATTCAGCTCTCCGCAGATCTCCGCCAATGGGCGCATGACTTCAGGTTGCCGGGAATGCTGAAGGGCGCTTTCCAGCAGATCCTTGGTCTTCTGCAGCTCGCCGGCGTCCCGCATGGTCATCGCATCCTGGACCACCTCTTGGGTGGATCGGGGACGGGCGACGTTGGCCACCACCATCTGGGCGACGATGGCAAAG
>CANIXE010000151.1 GCA_947470885.1 Planctomycetota bacterium | reverse complement strand
GTCATGGCGTCATTCACCGGGGCACCACGAAGCGGGGCTGGGTGAAGCAGCGGTTGCCCGCGTCGTCGCTGATCGCCAGGCGCACCACCACTTCGTTGCCCCGGTCTTTCCAGGCGACGGTGGCCCCCGCTGCGCCGGTCAGCGTCCCGGCGGTGAAGCCGCCCCGGATCACCACCTCGGCGCTGGTGGCCCGGGGGGCGACATAGGCGACCCCGGCCCGGTCCTCGTGGAGGCCATCCAAGGTCAGACCTTCGTCGGAAGTGAATAGGCCATAGGCCAGGGCGGAAATCGCCGTCGCCGGGTGGATCCGGTCCAGCTCCAGGGTGGTGGTGCCCCGGACGCCGTACACCGGCTGGCCGGTGCCGATCATCCCATCCCAGCAGGCCATATCCGCCTCGGTGGCGATCCCGAACAGGCGAACGCCCTCGGCGAACAGGATCCGCTCCGGGCCCAGGGCCGTGGCGGGATTTTCCAGGATCACCAGGGCGCCCTGGCCGGACACCGCCTGGAGGAGCCGAGCGATGGCCCCCACCACCGGCTCGGTGGCTTCGGCTTCGGGCAGGCCCAAGGGTTCCGCCGCCACCACCCGCAGGGCCAGTTCGACGCCCCGGCAGCGCCAGCGGGCCGCCGCCGACCACAGGAATTTCCCGCTGTCGGCCAAGGGGATGGGAATTTCCCGCCAGCCCTCCGCTGCTGTTCCATCTTCGGGTACCGGAGGCAGCAATTGGACGGCGACACGCATGGCGCGGCATGCTTCCCCATCCCTTCCACAGGCAATCCCCGTCCCCGTTCGTCTGCCGACATTCGAGCATTCCAACATGAGCCCATTCCAGTTCCTTGCCTCTCCCCTGCTTCGGCAACGATCCCCGTCCCATGGCCGTCGTTCCCATCAGTCCCACCCGCCCCCGCCTACCCGCCTGGTTCAAGCGCAGCCTGCCGGACAACGGGGTCTCCTCCGAGACGGACCAGGTGGTCCGCAAGCACGGCCTGGTCACGGTCTGCGAAGAAGCCACCTGCCCGAACCGCCAGGAATGCTGGAGCAAAAAGGCGGCGACCTTCATGCTCATGGGCCATGCCTGCACCCGCACCTGCACCTTCTGCGACATTGAATGGACCAAGAATCCAGCGCCCCTGGATCCCACCGAGCCCGAGCGCACCGCCAAGGCCATTGCCGAGTTGAACCTGCGTTTTGCGGTGGTCACCAGCGTCAATCGGGATGAGCTGCCGGACGGCGGGGCCGCCCATTTCGCTGCCACCATCGCCGCCATCCGGGCCAAGGCCCCGGGAACGTTGATCGAAGTGCTGACCCCGGATTTCCTGGGCCGGGCGGAATCCATCGACACGGTGGCCCAGGCCCATCCCGACGTCTACAACCACAACCTGGAAACCATCGCCCGGCTCTATCCCACCGTGCGCCCCCAGGCCAAATACCGTCGCTCCCTGGACCTGCTAAAGCGGGTGAAGGACTCCGATCCCACGATCTTCACCAAGAGTGGGATCATGGTTGGGCTGGGGGAAACGGATGAGGAAATTCGCTGGCTGATGGATGATCTGCGGGCTGCCCGGGTCGACATCATGACCATCGGCCAGTACCTGCGCCCCACCCTGGAGCACCACGACATCCTGCGTTTCCCTACGCCGGAGCAGTTCGCCCAGTACCAGGCCTGGGGCAAAGAAGCCGGGTTCGCCTACGTCGCCAGCGGGCCCTATGTCCGCAGCAGCTACTTCGCCGAAGAGGTCCTCTCCGGCGCCATGACCCTCGACGACCTCCGTTCATGACCGACCTCAATCCCGCCGCCGTCGACCATCCGGCCGACGCCCTCCAGACCGCCATCGACCGCACCGGTTCCATCGCCTGTGTGGGCTTGGATCCCCGGCCGGCGCTGTTGCCCCCGGGACTGATCCGCGCTGCCCTGGAGCGCCATGGCGACACCGCCGAGGCCGTGGCCGCCGCATTCCTGACCTTCAACATTGCCCTGATCGATGCCATCGCCGGCCAGTGTGCGGCGGTGAAGCCCCAGCTGGCCTGCTACGAGGCCTACGGCACCCCGGGCTGGATCGCCCTGGAGCGGACCATCGCCCACGCCCGGGCCAAAGGCATCCCGGTGATTGCCGACGGCAAGCGCAATGACATCGGCAGCACCGCAGAGCATTACGCCCAGGCGGCCTTCGGCGGTGCTCCTGGCCTCGGCGGCGCGACCATGCCCGGCCTGGGGGCGGACTGGCTGACCGTGAACGGATACCTGGGCAGCGACGGGGTGACCCCGTTCCTCAAGGAATCCGGCAATGGCGTGTTCGTGTTGGTGAAGACCAGCAATCCCGGTAGCGGTGAATTGCAGGACCAGTCCCTGGGGGAAGGTTCCGTCAGCGAGGCCATGGCCCGCCTGGTCCGAACCTGGGGCGCCGGGAACCTGGGCACCTGCGGCTTGTCCGCCGTTGGCGCGGTGGTGGGTGCCACCTGGCCCGACCAGGCCCGGCGCCTGCGGGAACTCATGCCGGAAACGATTTTCCTGGTGCCCGGTTACGGTGCCCAGGGGGGCGGGGCCGCGGATGCCCTGGCGGGCCGTCGGGCCGATGGCCGGGGCGTCGTGGTCAATTCCAGCCGGGGGATCATCGCCGCCTGGCAGGGCGCCAAGACCGAGGACTGGCCGGGGGCCGCCCGGGCCGCCCTGGAGGCGATGAACCGGGATCTCGCCGGGGTCCGCTGACCCATGTGGCCAATCTGCCGCCGTGACCTGGTCCAGGCCTTTACCACGCCCCTGGCGTGGCTGGTCCTCGCCTGCTGGACGATGCTTAGCAATGGCCTGTTCGTTCGCACCTTGCATCAAGTCCAAGGCACGTCGGGATCCGATGCGCCGTTGTTCGTCAATGCCATGGCCCTGGGGGTGGGGATCCTGACTCTGCTGGCTCCGGCGATCACCATGACCGCGTTCAGCGGTGAGCGCCAACAGGGCACCATGCAGCTGCTGATGACCGTCGCCCGGCGGGAACATGAACTGGTCCTGGGCAAGTTTCTCGCCGCCTGGATCACCCTGTTGTCCCTGGTGGCGGCAACCTTGATCCAGCCCTTGGTCCTGATGTTCGTGTCCCAGGTGAACATCCCCCATCTGCTGTCCGGCTATGCTGGCTTGGTGCTGATCTGTGGGTTCTTCGCAGCTCTCGGGGTGTGGATCTCGTTGATCGTCGACACCCCCATCGCTGCCTACGTCATTACCTTTGCCGTGGTGGGCATCCTGTTCCTCATCGGCCTGGGGGGAGAGGACGGACCCCTGGGGTTGATCGCCGGCAAAATCGGTTTGGGACCCCGGGTTGGCCCGTTCTTCCGGGGTGAGATCCGCCTGGGTAACGTGCTGTATTTCTGCGGAGCCACGGCGGCCTGCCTGATCCTGGCCCATGGTTCGCTGCGCGCCCGGAGGATCCATGGTTGATCATGGCTGGTGGAAGCGTTTGGGGGCCTTGGGTGGCCGGACCTTGGGTATGCTGGCGGTCATCGTCATCCTCATCGCCGCCGCCGACCGCACAGGTTGGCTGGTGGATGCCAGTGCCGATCGCCGGTACACCGTGCATCCCCGGCTGGCGGAATTGGTGGCCAAGCAGATCGAACCGGTGGAGTTGGTGGGGATTTGGACCCTGGAGCACGCCGAAGCCCTGGCCCCGGTGGAGGCCTTGGCCCGGCAGCTCGGCGGTGCTCCGGGGGTAACCGCCGGTAAAGTGACATATCGCCACATCGATCCTGAACTGCACCAGCCCCTGGTGGCTGCCTTCGCCAAGGACCACGGAGAATGTCTGCCGGACATGCTCTACGTCGTCCGGGGCAAGCGGATGGTGCGGATTGCCTTGGCGCCGGGAATCCGCCTGACCCTGCAACGGGAACTGGGCGGAGCCCTGGTGACCTTGGCGGATACCAATCCTCCGAAGGCCCTTTTATTGGCTGGTCATGGCGAATTGCGTAGTCGGGGCGGAGCGGCGGATGGCGATGATCTGCTGGCCCACACCCTTGAACTTGCCGGGTATGCCGTGGATCGCCGGGATTCGGCCAGTGCAGCGCCGATTCCCCCAGATGCAGTGCTGGTGGTGGGCGGCCCGATGTCGCCCCTCGGCCGGGAACTGGATGCCCTCAGCGCCCACCTGACGGATGGGGGCGGGGCCTTGATCCTGGCCGATGATCGGACTCCGGCGGATCTGAACGCCTGGCTGCGCCGGCGTGGTTTCTTTTTGGGGGATCCCCCGGCGGAACTGAACCCCGCCGCGCCGGTGTCCGCCACTCCGCCAGGGATCGTGGTCAGTCTGCGTCGCCACGTCGTGGGTCAGGAAGCCGCCTTCCCCCATCCGAACCTGGCCATCGATGGACCGCTGATCAATCCCGACCATCCAGTGAGTGGTCCGGTGGCGAATGGGGGCGTTGCCCTGCTGAGTCCGTTCACCACGGCGGTGTGGGTGCTGGATCCCGCGATGGTGGGGGCCCAGGCCCAGGCCTTGGCCGGAGCCTTCACCGCCCTGGGCACGCCGCCTTTCCAGGGGGCCACCCTGCTGCGTACCGCTCCGGCGGATGCCTGGCTGAAATCGCGGGCGGCGCCCTTTGCCGTTCCTGAGAACTTGGAAAATCGCGGTTTCCTCCCCTTGGCCGGGGCCATCGAATATGCTCCGGCCACGGAAAGCGTCCGGGCTGGGGTCGGTGGTCGCCTGCTGGTCTGGGGCAGCCGCCAGGCCGCCAGTGACGGCGTGCTGGGCCGGGGTGTGTTCGCCAATGAGGAGCTGCTGCGCCGGGGCGTCGACTGGCTGGCCCGGCGCACCGCCCCCACAAGCATCCCTCCGGCGGAACTCACCGCCTTCCGGGTGGATGCCACCGACCAGACCCTGTGGTTCCTCTTTGCCGCCTTGGTTCTGATCCTGCCCTGCATCTTCCTGGGTGGAGCCATGCTCACCTGGTGGGATCGGCGGTGAATGCCGATCATCCCTACCGGGTACTGGTGGCGGGGTGCTGGCCGGTGGCCCGGCTGTCCAGCCGCCCGGTGGCGTCCACCTTCGCCCCACCCCCGGAGGTGGTCGCCGTAGTGGAAGCCACCTGGGCCGCCGCCCAGGCCCGGGCGGGCTTCGCCCTGTTCGATGGGCCGGTGGTCCGTCTGGAATCCTGGGTCGCGGACGCTGGGGGCTTCGCCCTGACCTGCTCGACCTCCAGCTACAAATGGTTCTTCGGCACTAATGGCCGAAATGCCGCGTTTGCCCGGCCCTGGGGCCCCACCGCCCTGGCCAACGCCATCGGCACTTCGGCGGCCTTGCTGAGCGCCGATGGCTGGCTGGTGTTTGGCCGGCGGGCCGCTGGTCTGGCCCTGTACGCCGGCTTCGCCCATCCCTTGGGGGGCATGCTGGAAGTCCATGAACTGACCGATCCCACGGCCGGGATCCTCCGGGAACTGGAAGAAGAAGTCGGCTGCACCGGGGCCGATGTCATGGAGGTGGTTTTATTGGGCCTGGGTGAGGATCTGGCCCTGGATCAACCCGAACTGGTTTGGCGGGTACGCACCCGACTGACCCGGGCTGCGCTGGAATCCCGGCTGAATCACGAGGAACACGCCGGCACCTGGTGTGTGGAGGCTACTCCAGAAGCGGTGCTGGCCGCATTGGCGGCCAGCGATGTCACCGCCATCACCCGGATCACCCTGCTGCTGTACGGGCGTCAGGCCTTTGGGAAGGAATGGGCATCCAAAGCAGACAGCGCCTCACCCGCCAAGTAGAAACTGCCGGTCACGCACAGGTCACCGGGGATCGCCCCCAAGGCCTCGCGGATGTCATCGTGCCACGGGGTCCCATTCAGGCTGCTGGCCCCGTCTTGCCACTGATCCTGCCGCCGGGCCCGGGGACTGGCGTAGGCGCAGCGGTGGAGCGGGATTTCGCCGGGAATCGCGGCTCGGATCTCCGCCAGTTCCTTGTCCTGGGCCAAGCCCAGGACCACGGTGAAACCCGGGGTCAGCAGATCCCGGGCCACCGCCAGG
>CANIXE010000150.1 GCA_947470885.1 Planctomycetota bacterium | reverse complement strand
GCTGGCAATGATCTGCTGTGTGGTCATTGGCCCACCCGTTTGCTGCTGCCCAGTCCCCGGGCCGGGGGTGCGATGGTACTGGCGGCCCCAGGGACCATGGTCCCGGCGGTGATCGCTTCGGGAATCAGGCGCCATTCCGGCCGGGCCTGGGTCAAGAGGACCACCGTAGCCTTGACCTTGCGGAGCTGGACCTCCTTCACGGCCTTCGCCGGTTCGATCTGGACGGCCCGGAGGGTCAGACCCGCCGGACGGCCCTCTGCCAGGGCCTTGAGCCAGGATCCCAAGGCCTCGGGTTCAAACTCCAGATCCAATTCGGCACTGAGGGCAGCCAGGGGATTCTTCGATCCGGTGGCGACCGGGGCCAACCAGGACCGACCAGGACTGACGGCATTAACCTTGGCGACACCGACGTCCAAGAGACTGTCCAGGGTGGTCCGCAACAAGGCCAGGTGGGCAAGCTGGAGGGAGCGCACCGCGTCATCGGGGTCCAATCCCGTTTCAAAGGGCAAGCTGCCCGGCAGGGCGATCTTGGCGCTTTCGGCCCGGGTGCGCACGGCCACCAGATCACTGCGAACCCGGGCGGCGGCGGATACCGCGTCGTTGACCAGGTATTCCGGCTTCAAGGGCGGGGCGACCAAGGTGACGACCTGGGCCAATTCCGTTTCCTGGGCCTTGGCCGCATTTTCCAGGCTGGCCACCTCTTGGGGGCTCGCGGGGAGCGTCGACAACGTCTTCACGGCGGTGGTGGTGGCCTCCTGGTCGGCCGCGGCCTGGCCTAGGAACCACCAGGTAGAGATCCCAGCGATGGCCACCACCAGGGCCGCCGCCCCGGCCAATTTGTTCTCAGACGGGGTCATGGCCGCGTGTTCCCGCCCCGGCCCAGGACCGCCACCGGCCACCAGAGGATGATCCACAGGCCCGCCGCCAACAACAAGGGCGCGATGATCTGGACTTCGATGGGGCCGCCGGGGACCTCCCGGTAACGCAGGTCTGGCCACATCGCACCCCCCAGGGTGGCCATCGCCAAGCCCAGCTTCCAGGGATACCCCGGCCGGCCGGCCCGGGCCTGGAAAGCCTGCCAGGGGATCCCCCAAAGCAGGAAGGGGCACCCGGCCAGGTAGATCCGGGCCGAGGTGGTCGGGCCGAACCACAACCACAGGAAGACCGCGATCAGGACCAGCAGGGCGCCTACCCGGACATCGGTACGGCAGCCGGGGTCGGTGAAAGCCCAACCGGTTTTTGCCGGGGAAGCCACCGGAACGGAAGGCTCGGGCTGGGGGGCAGGAACGGGGGCGGCGGCGGAATCAGTCACGGACGGTGGTTCTCCCATGTGGCGGTCCAGACCGCGGCAGCGGCGATGGCGGCAGTTTCTATGCGCAGGATCGGCGCGGCCAACCGGACACGCCGGGCCCCGGCCCCCGCCAGCAGATCCAGCTCAGCGGTGGTGAGCCCCCCCTCCGGTCCGATCACCAACGTGGCAGGTCGGGGCAAACCTGGCGCGGGGGCGGCACCATCCCGGTCGAGGACAGTAAGGGACCGGCCTTCCCGTGCCAGATCAGGCAAGGCCGTCGGCCCCGCAATCACTGGTACACGCCCCCGGCCGCACTGTTTCAACGCTTCCCCGGCGATCCGCTGCAAGCGGTCCAGATTCCCTGGCAGGCGTTCACCCCGGGCGGTGGCCAACAGGGTAATACCCCCAACCCCCAGTTCGGTGAGGCCGCGGATGCAATCCCCCAGGCGGTCCCCCTTGGGTGGGGCGAGGGCGACGGTGAGGACCGCCGCCGCGGGCTCGGGCACCGCCGACGGCGGCTCCACCAGCAGTTCCAGGTGGTGGCGGGCGACCCCGGTGATCATGGCTTCGGCTTGGCCACCAGCGCCATCCGCCAGACGTACCCGGTCACCGGGTTCCAGGCGCAACACCGTGCGGGCGTGGTGGGCCTCTTCACCCTCCACCCGGAACGGCCCGGCCACCAGGGGCGGGGATACCAGCAGGGTGCGCATCAGGTGTGGCTTTCCGCCGACAGGCCGTCCGCCAATACCGGCCACATCCCCGGGCGGCAGACGGCAATGTCCTGATGCCGCAGGTCCCAGGGGGAACCATCCCAGCGGCGCAGCTCGTAGCCCAGGGCGGCGCAGATGGCAGCCCCCGCGGCCTGGTCCCAGGGGAAGATCTTGCTGATGCAATAACCATCCACCCGGCCAAGGGCGACATGGGACAGATCCACCGCCGCCGAACCCAGGGATTTGTACTGGCGGACCCGGCGGGACAGGTGGTCGATGAGACGATTGGTCCGCTGCCGTTCATCCAGATCCCAGGGCCAGTCGGTGGCGACGATCCAGGTCTTGGGCTCCCCCGGCGGGGTGGCCGGCACCAGGGGTTCCTCACCGGACCCAGTTGCGAAAAATCCCCCCACCTGATCCCCGCCCCAGACCGTCAGGCCGCATTCCGGTCCGTGGAGCACCCCCAGCACCGGGGTATCGCCGTAGGACAGGCCCACGCTGTGCATCCAGTAGGGCAGTCCCCGGCTGAAATTCGCCGTGCCATCCAGGGGATCCACATGCCAGATCCACGGGCTGTCGGCGGGACCCCGCCGGGTACCTTCCTCAGCGGCAATCCGGTGCCCGGGGAACAACCGGGCCAGGCCGTCGGTCAGCAAGGTTTCCGCATGGACGTCAGCCGCAGTGACCATGTCCACCCCGCCCTTGGAGGTCTGGGTCATCAGGCCCGCCCGCAGGCGAAGGATTTCGGCTCCCACCCCCACGGTCAGCTCCCGGACATCCCGGAGGATCGACCGACGGTCGGCAAGGGAGAGGACGGTGAGCGGTGCGCCAGGCATCGGCGCAGGCTGCCCCCGGTCGCCCGGGCTTCAATGGCCGCTATGGTCAGGCCATGGCGTTGGATCCCGCAGACCACGAAATGATCTCCGCCCTGGTTCAGGAGCGTGTGGAGAAAATCCTCGCCGGGGAACGGGCTGAACTGACCCGGCGGCGGCGGCGTTGGCTCTGGCCGGTGCTGGGTCTAGCCCTGATCACCATGGGCCTGGGAACCTGGGGTGTGGTCCAAGGGATCACCATGGCCCAGGACTGGATCACCGCCCGGGATGCGGAATACACGGAAGTGAAACTGGCCTACCAGCGGGAACTGGCCCGGAACCAGGCTTGGCAGAAGACCCGGGAGGACGCCGCCCGAGCGGTCCATTACCAGCCGAAGCAGACCCAGGCGGAACACGAAGCGAACGTGATGAACCAGGCCCTGGGCCTGCTGGCGGAACAGGGCAAACTCAAAGAAAAATGGGGCAAACTGGATTTCAACGACCCCAAAGCCATGGAAACCCTCAGTGCTGACCTGAGCCAAGTCCTGGACCAGGGCCTGGGGACCCTCGGCCAGATCCTCCTCCGCAACACCGACCCGGTCCACAACACCCGGGAGGAACGGATCCGCCAAGATGCCGCTGGCGATCCCGTGGCGCCCGCCGATCCTGTACAACTGCCCGTTCCCGCCAGCCACTGAACGATTCCCTGGGTTGCTGCAGGCCAGCAACTTGCGGGGCCAAGCTTTCCGATGTACGGTCTCCCACATGGCCTTCTGCCCCGCCACTGAATTGAAGCCAGGAATGGTGGTTGCCCAGCCCATCAAGGCCGTGGACGGTCGGGTCATCATTCCCCCCGGGACGGTGCTGGAAGCCAAGCACATCCACGCGTTGCGGACCTGGGGCATTCCCGGGGCCGATGTGGTACCCCCGGGTGCGTCGGCCACCGTCCCGGTGACGCCGAGCCCTGCACTGTCCACCTCGCCGCCGGTCGCCCAACCCACGTCCTCGGGGACGGGGACGGGCACCACGTCCATCCCCAACCTCGCCCGCCAAGCCGAAGTCCAAAAGCTCATGGTCGCCGGCGAGAACGTGAAGAAACTGTTCGTCGTGGCTGGCACCGGCCATCCCCTACTGAAGGACCTGGCGCGGATGGCCCTGCTGCGCAAGGCCAAGCTGTGGAATGCGCCCCAGCACCAGAGCAAACCCAAGGCCGCCGATGGCTGAGAAACTGGACGCCCAGAAATTGGTGGCCTCGGCGGGCAAACTGGCTTCGCCGCCGACGGTGTTCAACCGCATCAATGAAACGATGAACGACCAGCACATCACGATGGAAGGCATCGTCGAAGTGATCCGGGTCGACCCCGCCCTGGTGACCCGCCTGCTGAAGATCGCCAACAGCCCGATGCTGGGTTTCCCCGGCCGGATCGATGAAATCGACCGGGCGGTGATGATTCTGGGCACCAAGCACATGCGCGACCTGGCGTTGGCGATGCTGGCCCTGGACCACTTCGCCGGCCTGACCGCTGCCGGGGTCGACCCCGCCTCGTTCTGGCGCCATTCCCTGGGGGTGGCGATCATGGGCCGGGGCATCGCCGCCAAGCGTCGGGAATTCAATCCGGAACGCCTGTTCCTGATGGGCCTGCTCCACGAGGTGGGCAGCCTGGTCCTGTTCCAAACCCAGCCGGACCTGGCCAAGGCCGCCCTGGAACTCCACCGGGTGACCAATCAAAGCCTGGCGGCCTGCGAACGTAGCCTTTTTGGCATCGACCATTCCGACATCGGCATGGAACTCCTGCGCCAGATGGGTCTGCCCAAGGGGATTTATGAGGCGGTGGGCAGCCACCACGCCTGCCCCCAGGGGGCGGATGCCGCCACGGTCCATGTGGCCGACGTGATCTGCCACGCCTTGGAACTGGGGGACAGCGGCGAATGCAAAGTTCCGCCCCTGGGGGGCGCCAGCTGGGAGGCCCTGGGCCTGACGGTGGCCAGCATGGAGGCGGTGATCCGGGACAGCGAGGCCGTCCTCGAACATACCGAACGCATGTTCCTGGCGGCGACCTAGCCATGGATACCGCCGAGCACCTCCAATCCCTGATCCAGGCGTTGGCGACCCTCCGCAGCGAAGGGGACCTGCCCCGGGCCCTGGTCCAGATCCATGATCAGGCTCAAGAATCCCTGCCCGTGTGCGCCGCAGGCATCTGGGTCCCCGATGGCTTAGATTTCCGCTTAGTGACGGTGTATGGCCTGGGCGCCAGCGCCCTCCCGGAAGCCGTTCTGGCCAGCCAGGAAGATGGCACTTTCGGCTGGTGCCTCCAAACCGCCCGGCCGGTGGTTCGCAACCACCAAGGAGCCACCCTCGTGCTCCTGGCGGTGTCCACCAGCACTTCCCTGGTGGGCGTTCTGGCCTTGCTGGTGGATGGTCCCGCGGTCAGTGACGACCTGACGGACCTCATCCCCGCAGCCTCTTTGCTGGCGATGGCGATGGAGAACCTCCGCCTCACCGGCCAGTTGGAGGCGGAAAAACAATGGCTGGAAGTCCGGGTGGCTGAACGCACCGCCGAAGCGGTGGCCTCCCGGGAGGCCGCCGAACGCCTGCTCTCTGAAAAACGCCGTTTTTTCGCCGCCATGAGCCACGACATGCGGGGGCCATTGACCGGCATCCTGGGCATCGCGGATTTGCTGACCCTTGATCCCCAAATGCCAGAAGAGGCCCGGGACCTGATTTCCACCCTCCGCCTGTGCGCGGATACTCAGCTGGATCTGGTGGCGAACATCCTCGACCTGTCCCGGATCGATGCGGGATCCGTGAAAGTCACCCCGGTGCCCTTCGATCTGGTGGCCCTGGCCCACGAAGTGATGGGCATGTTGAATCCCCATGCCCGGGCCCGGGGTCTGCGCCTGACCCTTCACTGCCCCCCCGGACCTTTGCTGGGAATCGGGGACCGGGCCTTGATCAACCGCATCCTGCTGAATCTGGTGGGCAATGGGTTGAAATACACGGAACGCGGGGGCGTAACCGTGGAAATCCGCCACACCCACGACGTCGCAACGATCCAGGTGATCGACACCGGAGTCGGCATCAGTCACGAAGCCCAGGCCCGCTTGTTCACTGATTTCGACCGGGGGGATGTCAGCACGGCCCAGCGTTTCACCGGCACCGGCCTGGGCCTGTCGATCTGCCG
>CANIXE010000149.1 GCA_947470885.1 Planctomycetota bacterium | reverse complement strand
TGAAGCGAACCGTGATCGCCGGATCCTGGACATCCTTGTAGTTGTTGCCGGCCTCGAAGTTCGACAGGGGCGTCGTCAGCTTCCACGAATAGGGCATGATCCGGTGGGCTTTGTAGACCCGGTTCTGCTCCCACAGCTTTTTGAACACCCACCACACGGATTCCATGAACGGGGTATCCATGGTCTTGTAGTCGTTCTCAAAATCGACCCAGCGACCCATCCGACGGACGGTCTTGCGCCATTCCCCGACGTAGGTCTGGACCATGGACCGGCAGGTTTCATTGAACTGGGCGACGCCCTTTTCCCGGATCTCCGCCGCACCGGTCCAGCCGAGTTCCTTCTGGGCCAGGCTTTCGATGGGCAGGCCGTGGCAGTCCCAGCCGAACCGGCGTTCCACATGGTAGCCCCGCATGTTCCAGAATCGGGGGACGATGTCCTTGATGGTGCCCGCCAATAAGTGGCCGTAGTGGGGCGTGCCGGTGGCGAAGGGGGGGCCGTCGTAGAACACGAACTCTTTGCCGCCCGCTTCACCGGCGGGCCGCCGGCGGTTGGACTCGGCGAAGGCGTCCAAGCGGTCCCACAGCTCCAGAATGCGCTCCTCGATGGCGGGGAAGCTGACGTTCGTGGGCACTTTTTCGAAAACCGGCTGGGGCATGGGGACCTCGGGAAAATCGGGGCGGGAAGGCTAGCCCGGTGAAGCGGGGGGACAACTGCCCCGGCCTTCGGGGTCCAGGGGACCTCAATGAAAATGTCCGGTCGTCTGGTCGTCTGGTCGTCCGGTCGTCATTGAAGCCAAGTTTTCAACGGGAATATCCGAAAGACTCACAGCTGGTGGACGACCGGACGACCGGACGACCGGACTGGCGCCGCAAAGAGCGCTCCGTCATGGACATCCAGCGTTCCATTGCAGCGCCCTGCTTCGGCGTCATCCCAGGTGGCGAAGCCCTGGTTACCCTCCGAGTTGCTTTGTGCCGCTGTGGCGAGCCGTTGACCGGGACCTGCCCAGATTCGAGACTGTTGCAACTACGATGCCTCCACCCTCTCTGGCTAAACCTGGTCTGTTGGCATGCCGTCCTTGATCGCATGGGGGTGGGGACTGCTTGGCGGCCTCGCGGGGGGTGCTCTGGAATGGGCGGGGTGCCCAGAGGGGGCCGGTCTCTGCTGGGGCGCAGCCTTGACTGGCCTCTTATTGAGCCGCCGACCCGATGGGGCCCTGGTCCCTGGTCCAACACCAGTGGCGGATTCTCCGCCTGTACCTGAAAAGAAGGAAACCAGTCCAGTCTTGGTGCCCCTGCCCCAAGCCGTCAACTCAGGGATTCCAGGGGTGCCGGTCAGCCGGGAACGCGCACCGAACTCCCGCAGTTCATCGGTGCGCCGGGCCTATCATCCCGCACCGCCGCCAACCCGGCCACCGTCCACCAGATCCTTCTTGCGAACCCCCGGTGTCCGCCTGTTGGTGATGGATGAAGATGATATTTCCCGGCAGACCATCTGCGCGACGTTAGAGGCTTGGGGCATTGATTCCCAGGGCGTCACCAGTCCCGCGGAGGCGGCCCTGCAGATCCGGGTGGGCCAACAAGCCGGGCAACCGATGAATGCCCTCATTCTCCTGGGTAGCCATTCCTCGGCGGAAGCCACGGGGATGGTGGATCGTGTGGCAAAGGATCTGGGCCTACAGCCGATCCGCATCATCCGTCTCTCCTTAA
Organism: Planctomycetota bacterium; assembly: GCA_947470885.1. Lineage (GTDB taxonomy): Bacteria > Planctomycetota > UBA11346 > UBA11346 > UBA11346 > CAIUVD01. Next base: position 4,289 of record CANIXE010000149.1, on the reverse strand, counting down.
TGGGGGGACCTGGCGATGGTCCGACTTCCCGGATACAGACCCTGCCGCTGCCCTTGGAGGAGAATTCCTTCCGGGAGGCCCTGACTCGAGAAATTCCCGGTACGGCTACCACCACGCCGACGGGGGAATCTCTGGTGCATCCAATGGTGGACGTTCCACCCCTGCCCTTGTCCCGCACGAGTCAGGAAAAACCTGATAGCCATGCCCTGGACGGTGTATTCGATCCGCGAATCCTGAACGATCTCCTGGATCAGTTAGGTGCGGATGGACCCCAGGTCATTGCCGGGTTGATCAGCGATTTTCTGGCGGGAATCGAGGACCAGTTGGCCCGATTGGAAGCTGCCATCGCCGCCGGGGATCCGGAACGGGTCGCCGGCGTCAGCCACCGCCTGCGGGGCCAGTGCCTGCAATTAGGGCTGCAACGACTGGTGACCCTTCTCCAGACCTTGGAATCCTCGGCAAATGAGCAAAATTTGGCCCATGCCCGGGAACAATTCCAGCTCATCCAACGGACCTGGGGACCCAGCAAGACGGCGCTCTTGAACCGGGAGTGAACCGCTCCGTCCGGAATGGAATCAGCAGGTCGGCCAGGCAGCCAGGGCCTCGTGGCATTCGGCCACGGTGGGCACCAGGGCCAGACGGAACCAGCCCGCGCCACCGGCCCCGAAGAATCCCCCCGGGCTGATGACGATGCCCCGGTCCAGGCAGCGGGCGGCATAGGCGTCGGCGTCCTCGGGGGCCTGGGCCCATAGGTACAGGCCGGCCTGGGAGGGTAGAATCGACAGGCCCAGTCGGGTCATTCCCGCGGCGAGAACCTGGTATTTCGCGGCAAAAATTGTCCGGCGATCGTGGGCGTGCTGGTCATCCGCCCAGGCCGCGGCCCCGGCGGCCTCGATCATCGCCGGGCTGCCGACGCCGAAGTGGACCCGCCAGCTGCGGTAGGCGGCGATCAGGGTCTTGTCCCCGGCGATGAACCCCGAGCGGTAGCCGGTCATCCCGCTGCGCTTTGAACAACTATGGAACACCAACAGACCGCTGGCGTCTGGTCCGGCGACTTCGAGGGCGGACGGCGGCTTGGGGGAATCACCAAACCACAGGTCCTGGTAACATTCGTCGCTGGCCAACAGGATCCCGTGCTGCCGGGCGACGGCCAACTGGGTGGCCAGGTAGGATCGGTCCACGCAGGCCCCGGTGGGATTGTGGGGGTAGTTCAGCCAGGCGATGGCGGTGCGGGCCAGGACCTCTGCAGGCAAGGTTTCCAACTCCAGGCGGAAACCCTTGTCCCGGGTCAAAACCACCGGGTGGGCGAGGCCCCCGGCGAACAACGTCCCGGATTCATAGACCGGATAGCCGGGGGTGCCGAAGACCACCGTGTCCTTCCCCGAGGTGGGGTCGAGGAACGCCAGGGGCAAGTGGAAGATGGCCTCCTTGGAGCCCGCCGCCGGCAGGATCTGGGTTGCCGGGTCCAGGGGCGCGGCGAAGCGCCGAGCCAAGTAGCCCGCCGCCGCCCGGCGCAATTCCGGCGTGCCCGCCACGCTGGGGTACTGGCTGATGGCTGGCACCGCGTTTTTCAGGGCTTCCAGAATGAACGGCGGGGTGGGTTCCACCGGGTCGCCGGTGCCGAAGTCAAAGATCCGGGTGCCGGCCTTGGCCAAGGCCGCCTTCCGCGCCTGGAGCTGGGCCATGGGGTAGGGTTTGAGGGCACGGACGGACGGCAGCATGGGAACTCGCGGGCGGCGGGACGGAAAAACAGAGCGCCAGAAAGAGAATTAAGGATGCTGCCCGGCCCAGCCGATGAGGGCGCTGGCCACCTCGTCGCAGGCGGCTTCGGCGTTGGCCTGACCGCTATTACAGGTCGCCAAAACCGCAAAATCCTTGGCCGGGGCCAGCCAGACCACGGCGAAGTTGACGGTGTTGCTGCCGGCGTGGGTCAGGGTTCGGCCACCGGCCCAGGACCGCTCGGTAAAGATCCAGCCGTTGGCGTAACGATCGCCGCCCTGGGGATCCATCAGCGGGCCGGGGGTCAGCAAGCGCTCCCAAGTGGCGGGCTTCATGAGGACGGCCTCGCCCTGGGCGCCCCGGAGCACCACCTGGATGAACCGGCCCCAATCCGCCAGGGAGGCATTCACCGTCCCCGCAGGACCCATGACCGGCGGATTATCCAGATGATCCACAGGATTCCCCTGGGCGTCATGGCCCCAGGGTTGGTCCACTTTTCCGACGGTGTTGGCAGGACCAAAACCGGCATTCTGGATGCCCAGGGGGATCCAGATCCGGCTGCGCAGGGCGTTTTCCCAGGGCTGGCCGGCGGCCTGTTCCACCATCGCCCCGGCGATCACATAGCCCAGGTTGCTGTACAGGGTCGCGCTGCCCGGGGCGGTGAGGGGCGGCCGGGCGGTGGCGGCCTGAACGATCCGGCTGCGTTCCGCGCGCAAATCACTGCCGGCATAGTCCTGCCAGGTCAAATTCGCCGGCAGACCAGCCCGGTGGTTCAAGAGCTGCTCCAGCGAGATCCGTCCGGCGTCCACCTGGGCTGGTAGTTTCGGGAACGACTCGACGATCCGGGAATCCCACTTCAGGGTCCGTTCTTCGATGAGTTGGGCGGCCAGCACCCCGGTCATGGCCTTGGTGCACGAACCCAGGTGCCAGCGATCCCCGGTTGTCACCAATTCCGTGGGATGCCCCGCCCGGCGCAGGCCGGCAACCCCCAAGGCCTGGAGGCCCGAACTGCGGATCACCGCGCCCCCCAAGGCCGGAACACCGTGCTTCACCACCAGGGGGGCGATGAGGGAAGATAGGTCTGCCGGGGCTGGATCCGCCGCCGGCAGCACCATGGGCAACGCCAGGAGAACCAAGGCGATCAGGCGCATGGGCTGGGCTTAGGCGCTGGCCTTTTCAGCTTCCGTTTCCGCGGTGGCCAACCCGGCCTTCTTGTTCACCGTGTCGGCGGTGACCGTGAATTCCTTGGTGAACTTCACCCGCTGGGGCAGATCGAACATCAGATCGAGCATCACCTCTTCGAGGATCGCCCGCAGGGCCCGGGCCCCGGTCTTGCGCTCGAAGGCCTTCTGGGCGACCGCCTTGAGGGCGTCCTCGGTGAAAATCAGCTTGGCGCCCTCCATCTCGAACAGGGTCTGGTACTGCTTCACCAGGGCGTTCTTGGGCCCGGTCAGGATGTTGATCAGGGCCGCCTCGGTGAGGGGACTGAGGGTCACGGTCACCGGCAGACGGCCGATGAATTCCGGGATCATCCCGAATTCCACCAAGTCTTCCGGGCGGACCATGGTGAGCAGGCGCTCGGTTTCCGTGTCGCTGATTTCTTCCGGGCCATCCTGGCGTTCCAGGTTGAAGCCGACCACCTTGTCCCCCAAGCGGCGGGCGATGATTTCCGGCAAACCGCCGAACGCACCACCGCAGATGAACAGGATGTTCTCGGTGTTGACCTGGATGTACTTCTGCTCGGGGTGCTTGCGCCCGCCCCCGGGAGGAACGTTGGCGTTGGTGCCTTCGATCAGTTTCAGCAGGGCCTGCTGCACGCCCTCGCCGCTGACGTCCCGGGTGATCGACGTATTGCCGCTGCTCCGGGCGATCTTGTCGATTTCGTCAACGTAGATGATGCCGGTCTGGGCCTTTTCCACGTCGAAATCCGCGCTTTGCAGCAGGCGCAGGATTAGGTTTTCCACGTCCTCGCCCACGTAGCCGGCTTCGGTGAGGGTCGTCGCATCCCCGATGGCGAAGGGGACGTTCAGCAGCTTGGACAGGCAGCGGGCGATGGCGGTCTTGCCGCAGCCCGTGGGGCCCAGCATCAGGATATTGGACTTTTCCAGTTCCACGCCGGTGGCGGCGTGGTTGTGGCGGAGGCGCTTGTAGTGGTTGTAGACGGCGACGGCGATGGTCCGCTTCGCCTGTTCCTGACCGATGATGTACTGATCCAGGTGGGCCTTGATGTCCAGGGGGGTCATCGTCCCCAGGCGGGGGGCCTTGCCCGCCCCGCCCTTGGCCGGCTTGCCCTCGGCGGCCTGCTGCTTCAACAAGGTGCCGCAGACATCCACGCATTCATTGCAGATGTTCACATTCGGCGGGCCGGCGATCAGCCGTTCCACCTGGCTGGCCAAACGCCCGCAGAAACTGCACGAATCGTCTTCATCACCGGTGCGCTTGGACTTGGCCATGGGAATCTTTCAGAAAGTACGGATGCGGATCGGGCAAGAGTTGATTCAGTGGGCAGATGCAGCGGCCGTCGGCTTGGCCACGACCTTGTCGATCAGGCCATAGGCCTGGGCCTCGTC
>CANIXE010000148.1 GCA_947470885.1 Planctomycetota bacterium | reverse complement strand
CCGTAGCTTTTGTGCAAACCGCTGACTTGGATGACCGTGCGCATGGGCGCGACACCCTGGGGCGGTCCGTCCCAGGGCAATGCAGGGCCGGGTGCGTAGGAAGCCACGCCGGGTGCGTAGGAAGCCACGCCGGGTGCGTAGGAAGCCACGCCGGGTGCATAGGAAGCCACGCCGGGTGCATAGGAAGCCACGCCGGGTGCGTAGGAAGTCACGCCGGGAGCGCCGGCGGCCACGCCGGCTCGGAAGAACGTGGGCTTTTTCTAGATGTAGGTCCCGCAAGGGCTCAATTCTTACCGATGCCGGCGTGGCCGCCGGCGCTCCCGGGAAAAAACCACATGCGCCGGATGGCGACGCTTCTAGGGTGCCGTCCATGGATCGCGTGCTGCTCTCCGCCGCACTGACTGCCCCCCGCCCGGAACGCCTGGCGGGCCTGGCGGCGGCCGCGCTGCTGATCGCCGCCGGGGTCCAGGTGGTGGACCTCCCCCTCATCGGCCTGGGGGGCTGCGTGGTGTGGACCCTGGCCGCCATGACCACCTTCGGCGTCTACAGCTTGGTGGCTTTGGGTCCCGCCGTTGGCCTGCTGTTGGGGGGCGGAATGGTGGCCCTGCTGGGCTGGTCTTTGGCAGCCCTGGCCCTGGGCTGGGCAGTGGGTGCCCTGGTGGATGAACGACGCTGGCGGGGAACAGCGGACCTGCGGGCGGACCTGCGGGAGGCCGAGCATGAGGTGCGCCACCTGCGGGCGACCATCCGCCGCCACCCCGCCCTACTGGAAGCCAGTCTGGAATTATCCGAATCCCGAGAGCTGGACCAGTTCGCCCACATCCTCTGCCGCCAGGCCCGGCGTCTGGCCCCGGAAGCATTGACCCTGGCGGTACATCTGGGAACGACGACAAGTCTGGGCTGCCGGGCCAGCATGAATGAACAGGGCGCCCCCTGCCCGGAAAACACCGGTGAGACTGAACGCTATGTTGCGAAGGAGGCCAGGGCCTTGACCCGACGCCAGGATGGGATCACCCGGATCGCCATCCCCCTCCGGGGTGATCGCCGGCGGGAGGATCGGGAAGACGTGCTCCGGGGCGTGCTGGTGGCTACGTTGCCCCAAGGCAACCTGGGGGAGCGGATGGCCACTGAGCTGCTGCAATCCCTCTGCCTGTTGGGGGGCTTGGCCCTGGCGGCGGTGGACCTGGTGGACCAGGCCCGGGCCCTGGCCCTCACCGACGATCTCACCGGACTATTTGGCCAGCACGAATTCCTGCGTCGGTTGGAAGAACAGATCGCCACCGCCCGTCGTCTAGGTCATCCGCTGACGGTGGTGATGTGCGACCTGGACCACCTCAAGCGCTTCAACGATGCCTGGGGCCACCAGGCGGGGGATCAGGCCCTGATCGCTGTCGCCGGGGCCCTCAATGCCCTGGTGACGGAAGTCCCCGGGGTTATCGCCTGCCGCTATGGCGGTGAGGAGTTCGCCCTGTTGGCGCCACGCACCGATGCCGAGGCCGGCATGGACCTGGCGGAACGCCTGCGCCGGGCCATCGCCCGGGTCTCGCCGGATCCAGAGCACCCGGAGCGGGGTATCACTGCCAGTCTGGGGGTCGCGGTGGCCCGCCACCAGGAAAATGGCCGGGCCGTTCTGATCCGGGCCGATGCTGCCTGCTACCGCGCCAAAGCCGACGGCCGCAACCGGGTGGAATCCGCAGAATTCCTGGATTCCATCGTCGGTGCCGGCAGCGGCATCCTGCCCCGGATCCGGGCCGCCGGAGGCGGCCCATGAATCCCTCCACCCTCCGCATTGGGTCGACCATCAGCGGCGTTGCCTTCAGCCTCGGTCTGGGGCTGTTCGCCAGCTGGCACACCGAAGCCTGGATTCCCGCCGTCTGTGCCACCCTGGGCGGGGCCCTGGGTGCCTGGAGCCTGGCCCGGGCCCGGGAGGGCGAGGCCGACGACACGCGCAAAACCTTGTCCACCGCATGGTCGCCGGAAATGCTGGCGATACGTCGCCAAAGTCTGGTGAAGGAACAGGTCGAGCTGGAGGACACCCAGGAATTCCAGCGCAGCGTGTTTGAAGTCAGTGCCGAGCTGGTGGGCTGCGTCGAGGAAGCCGATGCCCGGGTCCGTTTCACCGCCGCGCTCCGCCGCTATTGGGCCTGCACCGCTGGCGACCTGCTGGTGTGGGACAAGGGCGCCTGGCGCAGCCTGGGGGGGGAATCCGCCGGGCCGCCTCCGGAACTGGTGGAAACGGTCCAGCTCCCCGGGGCTGCCGGCGGTGATCTGATCCTCGACCTCAGTGCGGGCATTTCAGGACGGGGAGCCCTGATCCTCAGGAATGCCCGACCCCAACCCAGCATCCTCCACCGCAGCGATGACGAGCGCCGGCAGGTCGCCGAGATCCTGCAAAGCCAGCTCGCCTTGTCTCTGCGCCGGGTTCTTCTCTATACCCAGTTGAAGGACCTGGCCCGGGTCGACCCCCTCACGGGCACCCACCGCCGCTGGTACGGCGAAAGCCGCCTGAAGGAGCTGCTGAAGGCCGGCGGCGACATCGCGGTGATCCTGGTGGACATCGACCATTTCAAGCGGGTGAACGACACCCTCGGCCACAGCGCCGGAGACGTAGTCCTGGGAGGTGTCGGCCGGGCCCTCACCGGCTTATTGCGCCCCACCGATCTGGTTTGTCGCTTCGGCGGCGAGGAATTTCTCGTGATCCTCGCTGGCACCGAGGCCACCGCCGCCCAGGTGGTGGCAGAACGCCTGCGGGCCCTGATCGCCGGCTTAAACGATCTGCCCGCCCCGGTGACCATCAGCCTGGGGGTGGCGTCGTGGGCGCAAAACGAGCCCCTGTACGATCTGGTGGCCCGTGCCGACGCCGCGATGTACCAAGCGAAGCATGCCGGACGCAACCAGGTGGCCATTGCCCTGCCGCCTGCTAGCGAACGCAGCCAGGACGGCACCACTCGACGGATCCGATCAAGGGACGGGACTCAGCCACCGAACTCACCGAGTTGAACATCGGCCAGGTCGGGGATCGGGGATCCCCCCCCTGGGGGGTCTGGAAAATCCTCCAGGTTTCCGGACGAAACCTCCATTCCCCGCCCGGACTGGTGGCGTGATGCTAAGGAACATGCACCAGCTGTTCCCGCTCCCCTTTCTGTCAGGGATGGCCATGGCCACCGAATACCACGTCAGCCTCGCCGGCGACGATACCGCCACCGGATCCCCGGCAGCACCCTTCCGCACCATCCAGCACGCCGCCGAGGCTGCCCAGCCGGGGGACGTCATCACGGTCCATGCCGGGATTTACCGCGAACGCATCGATCCTCCCCGGGGTGGGCTGGCGGACGACCAGCGCATCACCTACCGGGCCGCTCCCGGCGAAGTCGTGGAGATCCGCGGCTCGGAGGTGGTCACGGGCTGGGTCCGGGATCACGGGGAAGTCTGGACGGTGGCGGTGCCCAACACCTGGTTCGGCACCTTCAACCCGTTCGCTGATGTCATCCATGGCGACTGGTTCAAGCCCGAGGGCCGGATTCACCACACCGGTGCGGTGTACCTGGATGGCCGCTGGCTGGGGGAGGCTGCCAGCCGGGAGACTCTGACCCAGGAGGATCCCGGCGGCGCCTGGTGGGCCGAGGTCGGCCCCGCCTCCACGGTGATCCACGGCCACTTCCCAGGTACCGACCCCAACCGGCACCTCACTGAAATCAACGTCCGCCAGACGGTGTTCTACCCCAGCCAACCGGGCCGGAACTGGATCACCGTGCGTGGGTTCGCCCTGCGCCACGCCGCCACCCCCTGGGCCCCGCCCACAGCGGAACAGATCGGCCTGATCGGCACCCACTGGAGCCGGGGCTGGATCATTGAGGACAACACGGTGACCCATGCCCTGTGCAGTGGCATCACCCTGGGCAAGCATGGCGACCGCTTCGACAACACCTCGGCGGATGCGGCGGAGGGCTATGTCGCCACCATCCACCGCGCCGAGGCCCACGCCATTCCGTGGGACCGGGAGCACATCGGCGGCCACCTCGTCCGCCGCAACACCGTGGCCTTCTGTGAACAAGCAGGGATCTGCGGCAGCCTGGGGGCTATTTTCAGCACCATCGAGGACAATGAAGTCCATGACGTCCATGTCCGTCGCCGTTTCGACGGGGCGGAACAAGGAGCGATCAAGATCCATGCTGCCATCGACACGGTGATCCGCCGCAACCACCTCCACCACAGCATCCGGGGCCTGTGGCTCGACTGGATGACCCAGGGGACCCAGGTGGTGGGCAATGTCTTCCACGACAACCGGGAGCAGGACCTGTTCCTGGAGATGAACCACGGCCCTTTCCTGGTCGCTGACAATCTCCTGCTATCCAAGCTCGCCCTGACGGACTGGTCCGAAGGCGGAGCCTTCATCCACAATCTGTTCGCCGGTCACCTGTCAGTCCAAATCGATGACCGACAGACGCCATGGCACGCGCCCCATGACACCGCCCGGGCCGGGCTGGCAGCCCTCACAGGCGGCGACCACCGGTACCACAACAACCTCTTCCTTGGCACTGGAACCCCGGATCCCACACCGGAATCCGGGGCCAAGCCACCCTGGACCGGATGGCACTTCCAGGGCCTGGCGGGCTATGGCCCGGCCACCCTGCACACAGGGGGCAATGTGTACCTGGCCCAGGCCCGGCCGGCGACCGGCGAAACCACACCCCTGGTGATCCCCGGCCCGGGCCTCCGAATTCGCATTGAAGGCCGAACCCTGCACTTTGACCTGGGAGCGGAAGTGCTGAGCGCACGGACCACCCCGGTGACTTCGGAACTGTTGGGCTCCACCCTGGTCAGCCGCCTGGGCTTCACCCATCCCGATGGCACGCCCCTGGTCTGGGACCGGGATCTGGCCGGCCAACCCCGGAACGCCACCCGACCCACGGCGGGCCCCTGGGAACTTTCCGCCGCCGGCGAAGTCGTGGTGCACATCACTGCTGGCGCACCCCAGCAACCCTGATTACCCGGTCGACCCGGTGGATCATCCCACCGCGCCGGCCTCCGCTCCCGGACGCAACCCGGCGAACGCCGCCAGCAGCAGGCGGACATCCTTGGGCCGATGGGCGGCGGTGACGGTCAAGCGCAGGCGACACGAGCCCGGGGGCACGGTGGGCGGACGGATCGCCGGGGCGTGATGCCCCAGGACCCGCAGGCGGGCCGCCAGATCAAGGGCAGCGGCTTCGTCGCCGACGATCACCGGGACGATGGGGGAACGGCCCGCCGGCACGTTCCAGCCCTGGGCGGTCAGACCCTCCCGGAGGGTCGCCGCCAAGGTCAACAATTCCCCCGGTAGATGGGGCTTATCCGCCAGCAGATCCAGCGCCCCCAGGGCGGCGCCGACGATGGCCGGGGCCGGGGCGGTGCTGAAGATGAACGACCGGGCGCGGTTCACCGCCAGCTCGATCAGGTCGCTGTCCCCAGCGAGGAAGCCGCCTTGGCTGCCCAGGCTTTTCGAACAGGTGCCGACGATCAGGTCGGGGACGATCCCCAGTTCGGCGCAGCGGCCCCGACCCCCGGGACCGAACACCCCCAAGGCGTGGGCCTCATCCACGACCAGCAACGCGCCGTGGGTGCGGCAGCGCTCCAGGATCGCGACCAAGGGTGCCTCATCGCCATCCATGGAATACACGGATTCCACGCAGACGATCCGCCGGGGCGCCCCGACGGTGCGGCGCAGGGCGGTGTCCAGGTCGTCCAGGTCGTTGTGGCGGAAGCGCAGGAAGGTCCCCGCCGCCAGCTTGGCCCCGTCGTAGGTGCTGGCGTGGCACAGCCGGTCGAGGATCAGGACGTGCTCCGGATCGCTGGCCAGGGTGGTCAGGGCCGCCAAGTTGGCCTGGTAGCCGGTGCCCGTTAGCAGCACATCCTGGGTGCCCAGGAAGGTGGCCAGGCGGCGTTCCAGGCGGCGGTGGACCGCCAGGCCCCCCGCCAACAGGCGGGCCGCCCCGGCGCCGGCGCCCCAGCTCCGCAGGCAGCGTCGGGCTTCGTTGGCGACCCGGATT
>CANIXE010000147.1 GCA_947470885.1 Planctomycetota bacterium | reverse complement strand
GGTGCAGATCACGCACTGCAACCGGGGGTCCCGCTGCCACAGGCGTTCGATGGTGGCCAGACCGTCCCAGCCCGGGGGCATGCGCATGTCGACAAAGGCCACCGCCGGCGGATCACCCGCATCTAAAAGCGTCTCCAGTCGCTCCAGGGCTGCGGGTCCGGATGGGCATGATTCCAGCCGAAAGGGCGTTGGACTCGGCCGTTCAGGGGGCGCCAGACCCAAGACCTGCTCCGCCAGGCGGGCCAGTTCGCTGGACGTCTGGACGGGGGGCCGAAAGACCTCGGCGTAGGCTTCGCGCACGCCCGCGTCGTCATCCACGGCCAGAATCAGGCGATTAGTCTGGAGCTGATTCAGCGGATGGACGGACATCGGCACCCCTCGACGCCGGATGGCGCTGGAGAAGTATAGCGCAAGTTGCTTCACCGGCGCAAGGACCCGACCCCCGGGGCGGGGGTCGGTGAACCTGCCGCCCACCCCTCGCGAATAAGGATTTTCCGGGGTAGACTGGACGATCACCATGCCCGCCTCTCGCCCCGCCATCCGTCTGCTCGCCTCCGTCTTGATCCTGGGGGCCGCGTGGACCGCCGAAGAGGATCCACCACCCCTCCGGGCGGGCCTGGCGGGGGATCGCTCCCTGGCGGCGATCATCCGAGACGCCGGGACGGTCAGCACCGCGTCCCGCTATGCCGAAGACATCGCCATGGCCCCCAACATCATGTACGTGTACAGCCAGGAGCAGATCCGGACCCTGGGCCTGCAGAATCTGGGGGACCTGCTGGACATCACTCCGGGGTTCAAGGTCTTCCACAAAGATCTCCAGCGGGTGGCCCAGGTCCGGGGGGTGGTGGCCAACGACAACGAAAAAATCACAGTGATGATCAATGGCCACAGCATCAACAACGTGGTCGAACCGGAATTCCTCAACGGACCGCTGAATCTCCAACTCGCCCGCCAAGTCGAAGTCCTGGTCGGCCCAGGTTCGGTGCTGTACGGTGCCGATACCATGGCCGGCGCCGTGAACATCCTGACCCGGCAGATCGACGGCCTGGAGGGAATGGTATCGGTGGGCAGCCGGGGCCGGGCCACGGTATCCGCCATCGGAGGTGCCGGGCTTGAAGGCGGCGGCAATCTGACCGTGTCGGCGACGGTGATGAAGCAGGACGGGTACGACGCCTCGGCGGGGATCGATCCCAGCCGGCAGAGCCCGCCTCCCTACGATGGCTCCCACCTGGGTCAGTTGTACCCCAGCGGCTTCCTGACCGCCCGGGCAGTGCGCGGCCCGTGGACGTTCCAGGTCCTCAGCCAGAACAGTCGCCAGGTGTCCCCGGAATTCCCCGGGGCCATCCGGGAGGACACCATCAATGCCATGGATACCGGCTGGGAACGGCCCCTCACCAGCGCCCTGAGCGTGTACGCCCAGGCCCGGTACGACCACCAACGAATGCAGCGGCGGAACCTGGGTGGGGCCGTGGCCCCCACCGGGAACGTCTTCACCAGCTTCGACCTGACCGAAGTGAAGTATGGCGGCGAGGCGGGCCTGCGCCTGAAGGACAAATGGCAACGATTCCAGGTGGGGGTCCAGTACACCCTCAAGGAGCATGACAGCGACTACCTTTTCATCTGGGATCCGACCCGCCCGGGCGCCCCCGGCAGCTCCATCAGCAGCATCAACACCCCCCGCTCCACCGAGGTCGTCGGCGGCTACATCTCCGAAGATTTCACCCCCAGCGATCGGTTGAAGCTCACCGCCGCCCTCCGAGGTGACCGGGACAGCATTCTTGGCGACGGCGCCAGGGTCTATTTCAGCCCCCGGGCGGCGGTGGCTTGGCGGGTCACGGACCTTTGGACCTCCAAGGCCATGTACAACACCGCGACCCGGATGCCCTCGGTGTGGGCCAGCCCGGAAAACATCTATTATCAGGTGGTCCGCCCGCCGAGCTGGCAGAACTACCCCGCCGACCGCCCGGAACGGCTCACCGCCTACGAGGTGGAGAACATCCTCCAACTCGACGATTACCATTTTTCCGTCAATGGTTTCTACCAGGAGATCAGCGACTTCATGACCTGGGGCCGGCCATTCACCAATATCGGTGATTACCGGGGGTTCGGGGCCGAGGCGGACGCCCGGGGTCCCCTCACCGACAGACTCAGCGCATGGCTGAACGCCAGCTGGAGCCAGCCCCGCTTCGATGCCTCCGTGGCACCGTCGTCGCTGCCCCCGGCCACCAATGGCGCCCTGAGCCAACAAGACCTGCCCTGGACGCCCCGGTTCACCGTGAACCTGGGACTGGAACTGGATGTGGGCGCCGACACCACCATCAGCCCGGTCCTGCGCAGCTTCTTCAGGATGCGCAACTACGATACCAACAACGGCGCCAACATCATCAATCCCCCGGAGGAATCCTATGACCGGGCCTACCTGGATCTCAACGTGCGGACCATCGACGCCTTCGGCCTGCGCCACCTGGAGACCGGTGTGGCGGTGCGCAATGTCACCAACAACCGCCTGGCCATCCCCCAGGTCTACCAGAACAAGCTGATCTCCGCCGAGCCGGTGGTGGTGACGGCCACGGCGTATTATTCGTTCTGACGGGGACACACTCGAAGGAACGGAAAACCGAATCTCTCGTGGTGCGACCAGTACAGCCCGGCATCTTGTGGGCTAAGCTACCGGATATCATCGGTGCTGCCGGTGAAACGGATGAGTTTTGCTGCAGTATGACGTTGGAAAGACGGCACGGCCAGGGCCAAACGTCCTCCCGGATGCCGCCAGCGGATGGGCTGGCCGGCCGTTCCCAGATCGGGATCCCACCAGGTGATCTGCATGTCCCCGGGGGCGATTTCATCACCGATGACCACCCGGGCCTGGGAGATCACCGCGCCATCACCGCCTTCTGCCGCCCAGACGGGGTCGTGGAGATACAGCAACATGCGCCCTGGGCGCGACCAGGACCGGCCATTCACCTTGGCCTCCTCCACACCCAACGCGAAGCTGGAGGCATCGGTCCCCCGGAGGTCCTCGCCGGCAAGGAAGCGGTTGATCGCTCCGTAGACCCCGAATCGATTATCCTGGTCGATCCATTCGAACCACCACAGCATCGGTCCCGCGGCATGCCCCGACACCATGGCGGCCCAGGGACCGATGGCATGCTCGGTGGCCATGCGCCGCCGGGGCGCACCGCTACTGCTGCCGCCGAATTCCACGACCACAATGGGCTTGAGGAACGCCTTGCCGTTGCCACCGGCCTTCAAGCTGGCGTGCAACAACGAAGCGATGGCCTTCGCCTCATCATGGTAGGCATCCAGGGACAGGTAGCCCAGATCCGGCAGGGCCGAGATCACCGGATCGGCGGCATGAAAGTCACCACACCAATTGGTGGTCACCGGATGGTCCCAGGGATCTGCGGCCCGGACCGCCGCCGCCGCCCGTTGGTGCCACTTCTGGATGGATTCCCTCGGGCCTCTCGCCAGGTTCACTTCGGCCCACAGCTTCCAACCCAAGATTGCCGGACTGTCGCCCCAACGGGCGGTCAGATAACGGAAGAACCGCTGCTGATACACAAAGGCCCGGGGATCCTCGAACAGCCCGGCGGGACCTTCCAGCCATCCTCCATTCACCCGGTTGTAGGGATGGTAGCGCCAATCATCCTCCGCGCCTTTCCCGTCCCGGGCCATACCATGGTTGAACAGGCACAAGCTGAAGCGCATCCCATGGGCTTCAGCCCGGTCGAGAAAACGGTCCAAGGCCAAGGCATGACCCGGGTGGTAGCGCCCCGCACCCCGGTAGCCGGGCCACCGGGGGATCCATTCCAGGCCCAGGTTCCAGGGCGACATCCAGATTTCACCGCCACTGCCACCCCCCGTCGCCAGGCGTTCCAGGTAAGCGCCGCGGGCGAATGATCCCCGATCCGGGGTCAGGATGGTGGCCAAGCAGCCCTTCGAACGTTGATCGTAGATCGAATTCAAATTGCAGCCCGCGGGCCAGACGAACTTGCCTCCGGCGCTGAAAAATCTGGGATCCTGGGCATCCACCCGGACGATGTCGTCCCAGGGGGGGCCTTCCGCCTGAAGATCCGGCAGATGGCAGGTCACCGGAGGCGCCCCAGGCCAACGGGCGGTCAGGCGCAGGGTGTGCCGACCTGGCTGACGGGCCCGGAATCGGATTGCAAATCGGGCCGGACCGACGGCGGTGAACTCCTCCCGATTGCCGGCATCCGTCGCCCGGGTGGGCTCATCGTGGAAACCGGCAAAGGTGCGGATCTCACCATCCGGGGAGGTGACCGTCAGGTCCAGGCGGAACGCCTCAGGATCGCTAGGCTCGGTGGGATACGGACTGGGACGCACGGTCATTTCCCAGCGCCGACCAGTGACCACCTGGATCCGGCCTTGGGAATCCAATGGCCCCGGGTCCAGATCAAGCAGACGGGGCACCCTAGCAGAGGCCAACCTTGGGGCCGGGCGCACCAGCCGGGCATCGATGGTGATCTCAGCATTGCTGATCGCGGTACTGAACAGGTACAGGCCGGCCAAGTCCACCTCGGCGGCGATGACCGGATTCCAGCGGGCATCATGGCCTTCCGGGGCCAAGGGCTCTCCAGCCCCCAGGGCGAAGCGGTGATCGCCGACCCCAGGGATCAATCGACCAGGCTCGTAGCGTTGGAACCAGCGGCCTTCCAGATCGGTGCGGAAGGCCCCCAGTCCCAAATCTGATGGAGCATCCTGGGGAATGGCCACGGTGGCCTCCAGGGTGAAATCACCGGTGACACCACTGAACAACGAGACCTGGGTGTTCAATGGGGATTGCAGGCGGACTCGGGTCACGGCCCGGTCATCGCAAAACAACCGGCCTTGGATCACGGTCCATGCCCCCTTCAGATGAGCACAGCGGAAGGCGCCGCCAACCTCGGCCGTACCGGGTCCCTCCAGCGTGAGCCGAGAGGTGCCGGTGGGCAGGTCCAGGCGACCACCCCTAAAGTCCACGACACCGTCACCCACCAATGCACCACAGGCCAGACGATGGCCCCCCAGGTTCAATAGCCCACGTTCGGTAATCTCTATCTGGACCGTTCCCAGGACATCCCGGTCCAAAGTGACCGGGCCGGTGATCCGCAAACGCGGTGAATTCAGCACGGCAGGCAATACCCCGCCACCGACCTCCAGGACTTCAACGACGGGCTCGGGAATGGTTTTTTTCGAACCACGCTGCTCCACCGCAGATCCATCCTGGATCAGGCCCACCAACAACAGCGCAAGAAAGAAGAGCGGTAGTGGCATCCGGGTTGGGGATGTTACGGCCGAAGGAGCCCGGCGTTTACGGGATCTCTGTCGGATTCTCCAGCGCGGGATCACCTGAGCTGGAGATCGTTCCCCGGACCGCGTGGACAAATGCGGACATTTTCGCCGGATCCTTCCGTCCCGGAGTGCTTTCCACGCCGCTGGCGGCATCCACCCCGAAAGGACTCGCCGCGGCCACAACGGCGGCGACGTTGGCCGGTCCCAGACCTCCCGCAAGGTAGATCGGCCGGCCCAGATCGACCCCGGCCAGCAGGCCCAAGTCCCAGGTGGTGCCGGTGCCGCCGTGCTGACCAGGGACCGCCGCATCTAAAAGCAGCGCATCTGCGGGATACCCCCGGAGGGCCTCCAGGTCCGCCCGGGAGGAAATGCTGGCGGCCCGGATCACCGGCACCCGGCGGGCCAGGCGCTCGGCCAATTCTGGGGATTCCCGACCATGGAGCTGGACGACGGTGCAGCGGGTGGCCGACAGGGCGGTGAGAATGGTCTCTTCATCGGCATCAACGAACAACGCCACCGCCGTGACCCCGGGGGGGATTTCCCGGGCCAGGGCCGCCGCCTGGTCCAGGCCGATCTTCCGCGGCCCCCGGGCGAGATTCAGCCCAATCAAATCAACCCCAAGCTCAACGGCCGCCCGGACGTCCGTCGCTCGGGTGAACCCGCATAATTTGATCCGCGTCACCGCCACATCGCCTCCACATTCACAGAGTGTTCACGAATCAAGCATTCCAAATTCAACCATTCAACCATTCAACCATTCAACCAT
>CANIXE010000146.1 GCA_947470885.1 Planctomycetota bacterium | reverse complement strand
GTCTTCTCCATCAAATTTTATTCCTCCTCCAGCCCCATCCGTTCCGACTTGGGTTGGGCATGGTTAGTGGTGGCTTTGCCATTGTTCTTTGAATGATGGCCAAACGAATACTTGGCCACCCATTTAAATCAAAATTTGGTATGGAGTTATAACAATCTGGCTGACCATGAAAATCCACCGGGAAGTTTGATTTACGTATTGAAAATTTCATAGGCTACCCTGAAAACGCCACCGCCGGCCCGGGAGAACCCGGACCGGCGGTGGACGAACAGCCTACAACTGATGTCTTGAAAGCTGTTTAGACTTTGGCCTCGGCCTTCTTGGTCAGCAGCGAGACGACGATCAGGGTCAGGAAGCCCAAGGGCACGGTGACGATGGCTGGCTGGCTGAAGGGCACCAGGGCGAGCTTCAGGGCCTCGTCCGGGGTGTAGCCATAGACGTTGGCCAGGGCCTCCTTGCTGCCCAGCACCCAGGCCAGGCTGGCCACCAGGCCCACAGTGATGCCCCAGGTGATGCCCTGCTTGGTCGTGCCCCGCCAGAACAGAAGCATGATCAGGGCCGGCAAGTTGGCCGAGGCGGCGATGTTGAAGGCCCAGCCCACCAGGAAGGTGACGTTCATCTTGGCAAACTGGATGCCCAACCACATCGCCAGGCCGCCGACGACAATGGCGGCGATCTTGGCGGACTTGACCTCCTGCTGGTCGGTGAGGGGGATCTTGAATACGTTTTTCATCAGGTCGTGGACGATGGCCCCGGCGGCGGCCAGGATCAGGCCGCTAACCGTGCCCAGCACCGTGGTGAAAGCGATGGCGCTGATGCAGGCGAAGGGCAGTTCGCCAAAGGCCTTGGCCAGCAGGGGGGCGCTCATGTTGCTGTCGGTCAGGTCCAGGGTGCCGCTGGTCATCGCCCCCAGGCCCAGGAACAGGGTCAGAACATAGAAGACACCGATGGCGGCGATGCCCACCACGGTGCTCTTCCGGGCGGCGGCCCCGTCCTTCACCGTGTAGTAGCGAATCAGGATGTGGGGCAGGGAAGCCGTACCCAGGAACAGGGCCAGCATCAGGCTGAGGAAGTCGATCCGTGACAGCATGGCCTTCCACCAGGCGGCGTTGGTCTCCGGCTTGGCGGGATCCACCGCCGGTAGGTCACCGGCGATCCCCTTGAAGGTCGGGGTGTTGCCCGGGGCCATCAGCTTGGCGCCGGAAACCTCCTTCTGGGACCAGATGGTCCACTCCGTGCCGTCGGTGTCCTTGATCACCTCTTTGGGCCACTGGACCACGGTGGAATCCTGGATGGTCTGGATGAACTCGGTGGGACCGACCGGCCCGGTGTGGTCCAGGGTGCTGGGGAGTTTGCTGATGTGGCCCACCGGGTAGAGCTGGCCGCCATTGGCGACGGTTTTGCCATTCTTGCGTTTTTCGCCACTTTTTACCGCCAGGGTCTGGGTTTCGCTGAGGGTACCGTCCTTGGCCACGCTCCACACTTCGATGGCACCATCGGCGGCCTTCACCCGGACGTAGGGCTTGCTCGCCCAGGGACCCTCGGCGGGGAGGACCTCCTTACCTTCGGTGATTTTCGCCGCCAGAGCGCCGGTGACGAATTCATGGCCGCTGCCGTGGGCCTGGCCGTAGGGATTGGTGGTCAAGCCCCGGGCGAGGATGGCGATGGTCAGGACCGAGCAGAACATCACCAGCAGGGAGCCCTTGATGAACTGGACCCAGGTGGTGGAAACCATGCCGGCGGTGGTGACGATGGCGATGACCACGCCGCCGACGATCAGCACGCCCACGTAGTGTTCGAGGCCCAGGAGGGGCTTCACCAGGGCACCGGCGCCCACCATTTGGGGAATCAGGTAGAAGATCGAGATCACCAGGGTGCCGATGCCCGCCGCCAGCTTAATGCCCCGGCTATTATAGCGGGAATCCAGGGCGTCTGCGAAGGTGAATTTGCCCAACTTCTTCATCGGTTCGGCGATCACGAACAGGGCCACCACCCAGCCTGCCAAATAGCCGATGGAATACAGGAAGCCGTCATAGCCGTAAAACGCGATCATTCCGCAGATGCCAAGGAAGCTGGCCGCGGACAGGTAGTCGCCGGCGAAGGCGATGCCGTTGACGAACCAGGGGATCTGGCCGTGGGCCGCGAAGAATCCCTGGGAGGACTTGGCCTGGCGGCCGAGCCAAAAGCTGATGCCGAGGACCGCGCCGACGAACAGGGCGAAGACGGTGACGGCCAGGGTGGACGTGTGGTATTCCATGGTTCAGCCCTCCGCGTCTTTGGCGACCAGGAGGTAGATCACCGCCAAGATCAGGGGGGAGACGATCAGGACGAAGCCGTAGATGATCGCCAGGTTGATCCCGGCGAAGGGCCGCTGGGTCATGGTGCTGCTGGAAAACGCCGCGAGGAGGACGAAGCCCAGGTAAACCACCAAATAGATGGCGAACAGCACCAGGCCGGTGCGGCTGGCTCCTGGTAGATCGGGTTTGGTGTCGATGCCTGGCACGGGGATGTGGGACATAAAATGCTCGGGTGTAAGGGGAGGGCGAGAAAAGGGCGGGCTAGGGATACAAGCGCCAAACTCGTTTCACAAGTACCTTTTGTCTTGTCCCCCGGGCCTCCAGGTCATCGGATGTGGGTGTCAGGTTTTCATTCGTGCCGGACGGACGCTGACCGGAATCTTCATGTTTCCTTCATGAAGTGGAAAGGATTGATAATTCCCGTGAATTTAGCCTATTCTAACCCCAATGACGTTTAGCACCGCTTGTAAAGGTGGTTTTTTCCTGGGAGCGCCGGGCACCAGCCCGGCTCGCATGCCACCCGAGCCGGGCTGGTGCCCAGCGCTCCCAGGGCGTTGCTCAACGTCATGAGTTCTAATCTCGCCCATGTTCAGCATCACTGATGCCGGGGCGAACACCTGCACATCGTAGAACGACAGGTTTTTTCCGGAGCCCGGGCCAGGAACCGCAGGCGCCGGGTGGAAATCGTTGGGAACCGGATCGTGACCGGGGTGGCGCCGATCTGGCCGGTCCAACGGGTCGGACCCTGCAGTCCATGGAGGACTCTGAGTCCCGAGGTTACGCCACCGTGGCACCCAGGAGATCGGCCACCGTGCGTGACAGTTCCGCTTGGTTGAACGGCTTCTGCAGGAAGGCCTGGGCGCCGTCATCGAGGATGCCATGGGCGTCCCCATCAATGCTGAAACCGGAGGACACGATGGCCCTGATCCCGGGGTTGATGGCCTTGAGGGCGGTGAAGGTTTCGCGCCCGCCCATGGGGCGAGGGCGTTGGCCTGGGTGGCGGCGACCCCCACCACGGCTGTGGCGAACACCAGGCGGCCGCCCGCCGGCATGGCGTCCCGGCCGTTGAGGGCGCGGTTGAGGATGAGGTTCTGGAGCTGGGTAGGATCGCCGAGAACCAGGGCGCAGTCGGGGCCGCTGTCCTGGTGGATTTCGATGCGGCGGTCGATGCTTTCCTGGAGCAGGACGATGGTTTTGGCGATGGGCGGGTGGAGGTCCACCGGCACGGAGAGGTACTGGCCCTTGCGGGCGAAGGCGCGGAGCTGGGCGGTGAGGTCAGCGGCCCGCTGGGACGAGGCCAGGATGCTCTGGGCGTACCGGCGCAACCGCTTGTCGCTGAGCGACCCCAGCAACAGGTCAGCATAGCCGATGGCCCCGGCGAGCTGGCCGATGGCCTGCATCTTCGGTCCATGACGGATCTCTATTTGCGGGGCCAGTCCGGTCGTCCACCAACAGTGCTTCTCTCGGATCTTCCCAGTGAACACTTGGATTCAATGACGACCAGACGACCGGACGACCGGACATTTCCATGCATTTCGTCACTCGGTTTCGCCGCTGGAGCGGGATGACCCCCGGGAATGGCAGGGCCGGCCGGGGGGGTGATCAACAGGCGAGTGGATTCAGCGCCATTTCTTGACCGCCTTGGCCAGTTGTTTCTGCCAGTCGTCAAAATCTCCAAACATTCTCCCATCAATGGCCTGGGCGGCATAGGCCTCAGCCACCACGTCGTGGGACTCGCGGGCTCCCAACCACGCCAGGGCACTGGCCAAGGCTCCGTTCAACTCATAGGATTGGTCGGAAAAGTTACGAAGTCGTCGGAATATCACGCCCACCACGGCCTCCCGGGTCTCCGGGTGTTTTTTGACGAGGGTTTCCAGTGCCTGGACCACGAATTCCCGGGTGCGTGGTTCCTGGCCTGGATCATCCATTAACTCTGCCAAAGGTCTAAGGACGGTTGGGCCGATCTGGGCCAAGGCATCCTGCAAGCTCGGTGCTATCCACTCATCGTGGACCCGTCGGGGCAACAAGCCGAGCAGACTTGGCAACGTCGATGGCGTGGCCAGATCAGCAAGCGCCTTGAACGCATAGACCGGCCCAAAACAAGCGGGATCCTCCCCCGGCAATTCGTGGAGCGCCTGGTCATCAGCAAGACGCAGCAGTTCCGGGATATCCGCCTCGGACAGGGGGATGCTCTTCAGGGCTTCGGTCAATCCAGCCTGGTACTGTTGGGGCATTCCCAGACTCAACAGGCGGGCGACGGGGGGTAGGTAGCTCTGCTTGGCCGCCTGACTTTGTTCGGGGGTGGTCAAACGGCAATCTGCCCTGAGCCAGGACATGGCCGCCGGATGGAAGGCCCAGGCTTTATCCAGGTCTTTCAGAAGTCTCACATCTGAGTACTCTGCCCTATCGCCTCTCAACAGAAGCTCTTCGCCATCCATGAACAGCCATTGCCGGGCTTCCTCGACCAGGATCCGGGCACCGACCAGATCCCCCGTTAGGAATCGTTCGAGGATGCTGCCCCAATACCAGGTGATGTCCGGGGTATCCCGGGGCCGGACCAGCATGGCCCGGGCGTCCTCCAGGCGTAGGCTCATCAGCAGGGCGGCGACATGCCGGTGGCGGAAATCTTGATGATGAGCTAAGTCCAAACTCCGCAACTGGTCCAGCCAGCGAAGTTCACCGACCAAGTTCTTCCGATAGATGGCGAGGACGATCAGAACCATCAGGGCCCGAATCACTGGCCGGGCCTCCACCCGGGACCAGGCTCGGCCATCCTGGATCGCCAGGGCGGCGGCCACGGCAGGGCGTTGGCAGTACCGTTCCAGCACGTCTTCCAACTGTTGGTTTAATTCCGGGGACACCTTGGCATTGGCCAAAACGCTGGCGGCCTCCAGACAATCGGGGTCGATGGCCAAGGCCTGTTCGGCCAATTCCTCACGGGCATCATCCGCGTCAGATTCCCGCGCCTGGAACGCCAGTTCCTGGGCTCGTTCCTGGGAAGACGCCACCAACATGGTCCCATGATGGATGCGCCAGGACTCGTCAGTCAGCTCGTTGGCGACGAACCGTGATAATTCGGCTTGATCGGCAAAAATCCGGCGGCTGGTTTCCCAGGCCATGGTTCTTAACACCCGTTCGCTGGTATAGTCTTCCAGATCCCAGGAATCATCGCCGTCCTCAACTTCGTCGTCTTCGTTCTCCCAGTCCGCGTCATCCCCGCCCATATCGGACCAAGGACCGAACAGGTCGGGGAACTGCGGCATTTCGCCGGGGGCAGTACCGATACTTTTCCGGGCGTGCTTTTCCTGGCGGATGCGTTCGGATCGCTGTTTCGCCTTCTTGGCTTTGCGTTTGGCGGAATTCTTCTTGGCCATGGGAATCTCGGAGTGAACAAAGGGGAACGGCGGTTTCAGCCCAGCCAACGGTCCACCGCGGCCCGGGCGGCCACCGGATCGGCCACACCCTGGACTAGCACCCGGCCGTCGGTGAAGGCGGTCAGCCGCAGGTCGCCGTCTGGCCAGCGCACCAGGAATTCGTTCCGGGTGGTGGCGGGGACGGCCAGGGTGAGGGGATCCAGGGCCTGCTGGCGGTGGATCTGGATGGCATCCCGGCCGCAGAGGACCACGGCGGGTTCTTCTGGAGTGGACAACAGAGGGAAATCCGCCTGGGGTCCGCAGACTCGGCAGCGGGGATTCCGGGCGGTGGCGACATTCAGGCGTTGCTGGGTGCCGGCCCATAGGTCGCTGGCCCACAGTTCCCGCCGGGGCTGACCGCCCACCAGGATCCGCAGGGC
>CANIXE010000145.1 GCA_947470885.1 Planctomycetota bacterium | reverse complement strand
GTCTTTCAGCGATTACACCGGCATCCTCAATTTCAAATGGGAGGGGGGCCCCGCGTTCACCGAGCATGTTGACCGGATGGAACCGATGCTCTACCGCATCAGCGGTGGCGAAACCCTCGCGAAAATGAAATTGGCAGGCCGGCTGTAAGCCCAGAGAACAGCCCGGTTCCACGCCGGGTACGCTTTATCCCAAATGCACCATGGGATTTCTCACGCGAAGGCGCGAAGGCGCGAAGGCGCGAAGGCGCGAAGGCGCGAAGGCGCGAAGGCGCGAAGGCGCGAAGGCGCGGAGAATGGCGTTTTTTCGCGCTGAACCAACGTCATCGACGGATCACCCACCTGGTGAACGACGCTTAAGGGTCATGGCGATCATGTTGTTGGTACCTGGGCCATGGCCTGGGCCATGGTCCGGTGGGTTTCAAAACAGCGCCGAACAGCCCCGCTAGCGAGGATCTCCCGGACCCGTTGCCGGGAGGATTCACCGCCCAGGGCCGGGGCGCCCTCCCAGCAGTCCAGGGCCAGGGCGGCATTGGCCACCACCATGTCCAAGAGGGGGCCGGTCTCCTGGCTGTTCAGCAATCGATGGAATATCCCAGCATTTTCCGGGGCATCCCCCCCGGGCAGCTGGGCATGGTCCAGATCCGGTCGGTGGCGGTCGCGGATTTCCCCGGCGACCACGGCCCGATGGCGCACCTCCCACGTTTGGCTTGGCCCGGTAATGGACACCTCGTCGATGCCCGGGTGTCCCCGGACCACCACCGCCCGTTCCACACCCAGGCGCACCAGGGCACCCGCAAGAACCTCCGCCACGGCGGCCTTGGCTACCCCCACCACCTGGCGCCGGGGCCGGCAGGGATTGGCCAGGGGTCCGGCCAGGTTGAAGATGGTCCGTCCGGCGATTTTGCGCATGGGCGCCACTGCCCCCACGGCGGGGTGCATGGTTCGGGCAAACAGGAAGCAGACGCCGGTTTTCTGGTGCAATTTG
The DNA here is from genome assembly GCA_947470885.1 of Planctomycetota bacterium. GTDB lineage: Bacteria > Planctomycetota > UBA11346 > UBA11346 > UBA11346 > CAIUVD01. Next base: position 5,114 of record CANIXE010000145.1, on the reverse strand, counting down.
GCCAGGGCTGCCGGGGGCAGTTGGAACGGGATGCCCAGGGCATCCAACAGATCGAAACTGCCGTTCGGCCGATGGCTGCCCCGGTTGCCATGCTTGGCCACCGGCACGCCCAGCGCTGCCAGGACGAACGCCACCGTGGTGGAGACGTTGTACCGGGTCAGACCGCTGCCCCCGGTGCCGCACAGGTCGAAGCACGGTCCATCGATGGGCACCCGGGTAGCCCGGGCCAGCAGGCATTCCACCACCGCCGCCAGTTCCCCGGCGGTCTCACCCCGATCCGCCCAAGTTTTCAAGATCTCCGCGCCCTGATCCGGACTCAGGGTCCCGCCCATGAGCAGATCGATGAGCGACGTCGTCTCGGCGGCGGCCAGCGAGGGGGAAGCGGTCAGTAGGGCCAGGGCGTCGGCGTGGGTCATGGTGTTTTTCAGGCGAGGAAGGCGTCGGCGGTGGTGTTGAATCGTACGGCCAGGGCCTTGGCCATGCGGGCATTGATGGTCCTCTTCCCGGCCAGGACCGCGGACACGACACTTTGCGGTCCGATTTCAGGCACCTGGGTCTGGGAAAGCCCCTCCTCGGCCATGCAGTGGGTCAGCAGATCCCGTCCCGAAAATTTTGGCAAAGGATGATGCCGATGTTCGTAGGCTTCGATGAGGTCGAGCAGCACGAGGTGTTCATCCCACTCCACGGAACCCTCTGGGGCATGGCGGAGGGTCCACGACCGCCGGGTGGCTTCGACCAGGTCGGCATCCGTCTTGATGGGGTGGATGGAAATCATGGTCGTCATGGGAACTCCGGTTCGACGTTGGCGACATCCACGGCGTCATACTGGCGGTGGGTGCCGATGAACTTGATATACACCACTTGGGAGCGGTAGACCATGGCCACCACCAGGCGGTATTTATTGCCACCGAAGTTGAAGACCACCCGTTCGTCATCGATGATGCTCACCGAGGCGGCGTAGGCCTTCACCTCGTGGTGGGAACTCCAGACAGCTGCAGTCGCATCCCGGTACCAGCGCATGACCGCTCCGGTGGCCCTGGGCTCTGCTGCGAGAAAGCGCGTCAGAATGGGTTTGGCAATGACCCGCATGGCCGCACCATAACAATTTGTTATTTTCAGCAATCGCAAATCGCTATAAACGTCTAGTCTTTCAAGAACGCATGGGCTACTTTCGTTGGATTATTTACATAATATAAATTATCGGACATTGCTAGTGCCCATTAAAAAGTGGTCAGGGAGTACGAAGTTTAGTCTGTCGGGTGCTTTCGACCTGATTTTTGCAAGCCTGGGAGCGCTGACTTTTGTTCGTAGTGTTCTTACTGTTTAACCAGAGCTGGAGGTCTTAAGTCAGGGCTTCCAGTAAAGCCAACGTCATCAACTCAACGGCGCGGGCACAGGTCGTGGTCCGGGTTCACCGGACCACGACACCCCCCTCACAGGATCTTGTCGATGATGCCGTATTTCAGGGCGTCTTCCGCATCCAGCCAGTAGTCGCGGTCGCAGTCTTCGGCCAGCTTCTCGTAGGGATGGCCGGTGTTGTCGGCGAGGATCTGGAGCAGAGTCCGCTTCATCTTGAGAATCCGGTTGGCCGAGATCTCGATGTCCGTGGCCTGGCCCCGGGCGCCGCCCAAGGGCTGGTGGAGGAGTACCTCGCCATGGGGCAGAATGGCCCGATATCCCTTGGCGCAGCCGGACAGGATCACCGCGCCCATGCTGGCGGCCATCCCAGCGACCACGGCGTGGACCGGGGCGGTGCTGCGCTTGATGGTGTCGTAGATCGCCATGCCATCGACGATGGAGCCGCCGGGGCTGTTGATGTACAGGGTGATGGGGGTGGTGGCATCATCCAACTGGAGGGCCAGCAACTGCTGGACGATGCTGTTGGCGACCGTGTTCTCGATTTCCGTGCCCAGGTAGATCACCCGGTCGAGGTAGAGCCGGGAGGGCAGATCGATGAGGTGGCCGTCGCGACCCTTGGGGGCGAGGATCTTGGGCATCTTGAGGTTCACGGCGGTATTCTCCTCGTCATCGTGATCGTGCAGGTAGGTCATGGCGGGACTTTCGGAATGGGTCGGAGGGTGTCAAATGGACCGTTCAGTCGTCCCGCCGTCCGCCCCCACCGATGATCCCCGCCCGCCAGAGGTAGTAGAGCAGCCACAGCAGGGCAGTGGCGGCGGCGGCGACGTAGGTCAGACCCGCAGCGTTCAGCACAGATTTCACCGTGTCGTCTTCTTCCCCAGGCCTGGTGATCCCCAGGCGGACCAGGCTGGTGCGGGCCCGGGCCGAGGCGTTGAATTCATTGAAGACGATGACGATGGCACACAGGGCGGACACCGCGAACAGGACGACGCCGATCATCAGCATCCAGTACGCCAGCCCAGGAACCCCCTTCGCCACCTGGGTCGCGGCCCCCAGCATCAGGCCAAACCCCGCCAAGTAGGGAGCCAGCATGCCACCAAAATGGGCCGGATAGACCAGGATGGTCCGACCCCACATGGTCAGATCGCCCTGGGCATGTTGCAAGGCGTGGCCGACTTCGTGGGCGGCGACCCCGGCTGAGGCGGCATTCTGCCCGTGGTAGACGTCACTGGACAGATTCAGGGTCTTGTCCCCGGGATTGTAGTGATCACTGAGGAAGCCTTCGTGCTCGACCACTTGAACATCATGCACGTCCTGATCCCGTAAGATCATACGCGCGATTTCAGCCCCAGTCCGACCGGACCGGATGGGAATCTCCTTGCCCCGGTTGAAGGCATATTTGACGTAGGCGGCAGCGCCCAGAGATAGGGCGAAGCAACCGCCGCCGATGAGCAGTTCGAGGACAAAATATTCGGAGAGGAACATGACTGAACTCCTGGATCAAACCACACCTAGCACGGTTTGGGCCAATCATAACCAGGAAATTTTGACCCACGGTAGCACCGAAATGTCCGGTCGTCATTTGAAGCCAAATGTTCAGCGGGAATATCCGAAAGACGCACTGCTGGTGGACGACCGGACGACCGGACTGACGCCGCAAAGAGTGCTCCGTCATGAATATCCAGTGCTCCATTGCGGCGCCCTGGGTCCATACCACAATGCCTACTTGTAATCCGCCGCGACTTCCTGCCATCCCCCGAAGGGTTTTATGCGTAAATTTCTGATTTTAATCACCATCGCCTCCGTTGGCGGCCTAAGTGGCTGTGCGGCGTTCAATACCATCCGGACTGATCGCCACACCACCATCGGACAAGAAATGCTTGATCTCAAGAAGGCCAAGGAGGCCGGGATCATTACCGAATCCCAATACAATGAACAGATTGCCCGGTTAATGAGCGATAAGAACACGATCAAGGTGGATGCGAAGTTGGTGGAATAGAATCAGGTCAATTGGGATCTCCTGCTCACGGCAGGTCGGGGAACAGCTCCTGGCGATGCTTGCTGGCGTATGCGAAGCGTACGGCGTCGCTACCCTTGCCGAGGGTCTTGGTGAGGCGGGTCTGCACCGCCGTCAATGAGGCCGGGTCGGTGCCAAGGGCGGGGTCCGCCGCCGCATCGATGGCTAACGCCTCCCGGAGCACCTGGGCGGCCTCGGCCAGACCGAGGGTGGCATAGGCGTCGGCAAGCTGGGCCAGGCTGGGGGTGCTGGGGGTACCCGGGGCGTGTTCAAAGCCGAGACAGTACGGCAAATCGTTGTAAATCAGCTGCGGCTCAAGCACGCCAACCACCCACAGTGGATAGGCCTTGGCCGGCAGCACCTGGGGCCCGGCCCGCCACCCACGTTGGCCGGCGTACATCCGGCGCGTGCATTCATCGAAAACCCGCGTTAGGAGGAGATTCTCCGGCAGGGTCTTGAGCTCAGCCCGGGTCAAGGGGGTGATGGTCGGGGTCTGGAATAGAACCGGCAGGGGCTCTTGCGAGGGCGGCATCCAGAGCCAGACGTTGGCTGCGCCGCAGGCCAACACCAGCGTCACCAGGACAAACCACACCCGCCGGCGAGAGGTTGGCGCTGGCGGGTGTGGTGCGTCGGTCGCCACAGCCGGCGTTGTCGTCACCGACGGTGATTGCGCCGGAAGGGGCGCCGACCGGGGTCTGTTGGCGGGCTCGGGCGCCGGGGTGGGGGTCTTCGGGGAAGTATTGACCGCCACCTGGCGTTCCCGCGACGTCCGTCGGAGGCGGTCGCTCACGGCCGAGCGTTGGCGGGAGAGGTCCTCGGCGTCGGGGATCAGATCTTTCAACATCACCGGCCGGCCGGCGCCATCGACCAGACGGTCATCGCTGCGCGCCTTGCCGCTGAGCAGACGTTCTCGTAGTTCCGCGCAGGTGAACGGGCCTTCGTGGGTAAATTGCAGCAGAATATAATAGGTGGTTTCGCTCATGGGATTGGTCCGGGGCTAGTCGCGATCCCAGGTACTGGGCGTGATGGATGGCGGGGCGAGGCCCAGACGCAGTGGATCGCTTAGGCTGGCCTTGTCACCAGGCCCAGCGGCCTGGACCCCGCTGACGTGGTAATCCACCCACAAAACATTGATGACGGTGTTGCCCCGGTGGCGTGGATAGGTGGCTCCCCATGACGACGATTGCGCGTACCCATACCCATTGCCGATATATCCCGAAATAAAAACTGGCCCTGTTTGGAGGGTACAGGTCGAGAGAATGGTGGCTTCAGGATACTTGATTTCATTGCGGACGGCGCACTTGGTCATGATGTGGGTCCCCCAGCCCCCGCCGGAGCCGCCGATGCCCCAGCTATTGTACCCGTGGCTTTGGCCGTCCTTGTCCCAGACCGTTAGCCCGCCACCCCACCGGCCAGCTGACACGATATCGGCCGGACGGAAACGATCCTCACCGCACATGAACATCTTGGCGTATTCGTTGGTCGCCAGGACATGGGTTTCAAGGAGGAGGTCGATGTAAGTATGAAACCCGTACCAACCCGAAGCGGGCGGGAATGTCTGATCGTTATTGGAGAGGTAGTTGTCGAAGACCACCGCCATCTGCCGATAGCGACTCTGGCAGACTGCCGATTTCGCACCTGACTTCACCAAACTGATGCCAGGTACCAGCATGCCAGCGAGCAGGGCGATGATGACGATCACCACCATCAGCTCAAGGAGCGTGAAGGCCCTACGCGC
>CANIXE010000144.1 GCA_947470885.1 Planctomycetota bacterium | reverse complement strand
TCCCAGGACGTTGCTAAACGCCATTGGATCTAGCCTTGGCTCTGAATCCAGGTCACCGCGAGACGTTGCAGTTCCGGGGCTGAACGCAGGGCCAGCTTGGCTTTGATATTGGCTTTGTGGGCCTCGACGGTCTTGACGCTGAGCTGCAATTCCTCGGCAATGGAGCGGGTGGTGAACCCCCGGCCGATGAGCTGGAAGACCTCGAGTTCACGATCGCTGAGGGCCGCCACCATCGCGCCCTTGCCTCCCACCTCGTTGCGCCCGCCCACCAGTCGGTTCACCGTCGCCGACATCAGCCGGGTCGACAGGTGGGTGCCTCCCGCCACCACCGTGCGGATCGCGCCAATGATGGTCTCGGCGGCTTCCTCCTTCATCACATAGCCATTGGCGCCCTGCCGCAGGCAACGCTCGGCGTAGACCCGCTCGTCATGCATGCTCACCACCAGCAGGGCGACTTTGAGGCCCTCGCTGCGGACAGCCTTGATCAATTCGATGCCACTCATCCCGGTGAGGGTGAGGTCCACGACGGCGACATCTGGAACCTGGGAGCGGATGATCCCAAGCGCTTCGTCGGCACCGGCGGCCTCCCCGACCACGCGAAATCCTGGCTCCTGGGCGATGAGCTGGACGATGCCTTTGCGAACGATGGGATGGTCATCGACGATGACCACGCTGATGGCGGGATTGGAAATCTTGACAGTGTCGGACATGGGGCCTCTGGGATCAGCGCAGACCAAGCTGGCGGACCTTGTAACGGATCTGACGGAAGGTGATGCCGAGGACCCTGGCAGCCTCGGTCAAGTTGTCACCGGTGCGCTCCAGGGCAGCCTCCACCAGTTGGCGTTCTCGGCGGGTCTGCTCACCCTCCAGATCGATCACCTCGCCGGCCTTCACCCGGGCCAGCAAGAGATCCCCCTGGGTACCGGGCGCGGGGATTGGCACCAGATTGCCCGGTGCATCCCCGAACAGGGTGACGGCCTGGATCAGGCCCTCCTGGGTCAAGGCCACGCCCCGCTGAATGCGATTGTCCAGCTCCCGGATGTTGCCGGGCCAGGGATGCCGGCGCAGGGCCTCTAGAGCCTCGGGGGTGAAGCCGGTAACACCCCGGCGCAGGCGCACTGCGTGGCGGGCCAGGAGGTGACCGGCGATCAAGGCGATGTCTTCCACCCGTTCCCGCAATGGTGGCAGGTGGACAGGGATCACCGCCAAACGGTAGTACAAATCTTCCCGGAAGGCCCCGGCCCGGACCTGGGTCATCAGGTCCCGGTTGGTAGCGGCGACCACCCGAACGTTGGCAGTGCGGATCTCCCGCCCACCCACTGGTAGATATTCACCGCATTCCAGGACCCGAAGCAATTTCACCTGGGTCTCATGGGCCAGTTCACCCACCTCGTCCAAGAACAACGTCCCCTTGTCTGCCAAGGCGAACAATCCTGGATGATCTTCCACCGCGCCCGTGAAGGAGCCCTTGACATGCCCGAACAGTTCCGATTCCAACAAGGATGGGGACAGGGCCCCGGAATTGATCCGAACCATCGGACCGTCTGCCCGCAGACTGGCATAATGCAGGGCCCGGGCCACCAGCTCCTTGCCGGTTCCCGATTCACCGGTCACCAGGACGGTGGAATCAGTGGTGGACACCTGTTCGATAAGCAGCTGGATCGCCTGGATCGCCGGGCAGGTGCCCACCAGATGCACGGCGGAAACCGTCTCGCCTTTGACCCGGGCTTCCAAACGATGGCGATAGGCTGCCACCGCCCGATGAACCATCGCCTTGACCTGGGCGAGATCGAAGGGTTTGTGGATGAAATTGTACGCCCCCAAACGCATTGCCTTGACGGCGGTATCCCACTCGGCGTGGGCCGTCATCATCACCACCAGGATATCCGGCCAGCGGTGGCGGATCTCTCCCAGGAGGGCCAGCCCGTCCATGGGCTCCATCCGCAGATCGCAAAGCACGACCTGGATGGCGTGTTCCTTCGCCAGCAGGTTCAACGCCTCACGGCCATCCCCGGCGGTCATCACCCGATGGCCATCACGGCGCAGGGATATCTCCAGCATGCCCCGCAATCCAGGCTCGTCATCCACCACCAACACGGAGATCATGGCGGATGGTGTGCGGGGGATTGAGGGGTCACAAGCAAAAACCGCCGGGCAGGCCCGGCGGTTTTGTGCATCGTTTTGGCCGTGTACCTGATGCGGACATCCGGCCGACGGATCACTCGGCGCGCCACTCGACGCCGATGGCGAACTGGAGCTGGCCAACATCCTGGCCGATCAGATCCAGCTGATCCCGGTCTCCCTTGGTCATCCAGTAGGACCAGTCGGCCCGGAGGTACGCCCAGGTCTCGCGCCACAGCAGGTTGGTGGTGACCTTGGCCCCGAGGTCGATGGTGGTCAGACCACCCTGCTCGCTGCCGGTGAACAGATTGTGGTAGTTCTTGTCGCCCCAGTTGGCGACCTGCCAGAAGGCCAGGTCGTAGGGAGCCGCCTGGTAGAATTCCCGGAGGCCAACCGCACCGCGATACGCAGGCTGATTGCCGACCGACCAGTCCTGACTGGTGCCCAGCTCGACACCCTTCAGCGGGGTGGCCCACCAGAGATCCGCACCCAGGTATTTCTGGCTGTCCTTGAGGGGCCCAGCGGGCTGGTTGGGGTAAATGATGGTGTCGAAATGGGGGATGAACTGGATGAACGGCTCGTTGTCGCCGTAAACGCCGCCGATTTCCAGCAGGTAGTCCACCTTGATCTCGACCTGGGTGGTCTCGAGGGGCTTGGTCGGGCGGGAGCCATAGGTGGTGGGCTCGACCTTGGTCAGGTAGCCGGCGCCCTTGTCTTCGCCCAGGGCCATCTGGGCATCCAGGGACACGCCCAGGCCCCAGAAGCGGCCGTGGCCGGCGAAGCGCTGGGTGGCGTCTTCATTACGGACGATGCCCTGGTCGACCTGCTTGCTCTGCAGTTCGGTGCCCAGGACGAATTCATAGTCCTTGCGATCGACGCCCAAGCCCAGGCCGCCGCCCTGGAGCTCAGTGTCCAGAGCGCTGGCCACCGTGGAGCCGGCGAGGAGCGAGCCCACGCAGGCGGTGAATAGAAGGGTTCGTGAGGAAGTCATGTGTGATCGTCCTTGGGGGATCGGGCAAAGAGGGCCTCAATGGCCTGATCGAGGGGCGCTCCATCCCAGATGATGGCGGACACCTGCGCAGCGATCGGCAACTCAACCTCGTGCTTCCGGGCCAGCTCCACCGCAGCGCGGCAGGTCCAAGCTCCTTCTGCAACGGTCTTTTGACGGCGGATGAACGCTAAGGGATTCTCTCCGCTGGCAATGGCGATCCCCACAGCACGGTTGCGACCATGGGGACTGTAGCACGTCGTCAGCAAATCACCGATGCCAGCGATCCCGGCGAAGGTGGCTTCCTGGGCTCCGCAGGCCCGACCCAGGCGGCGAATTTCCGCCAGACCCCGGGTGATCAGGGCAGCCTTGATGTTATCCCCCAGGCCCAGGCCCTCGGTGATCCCGGCGGCGACAGCGATGACGTTCTTGAGGGCTCCGGACAGCTCAATGCCGATCAGGTCGGTGCTGGTGTAGATCCGACAGGCCCGGCCATGCAACAGGCCACTGACTTGGCGAGTCAGGGCTTCCGGACCGCCACACGCCAAGACCACCGGCTTGCCCTGCTGCACCTCTTCGGCGTGGCTGGGACCGGATAAGACGGCCAGAGGTCGATGCCCCAAGACCTCGTTCAAGATTCCCGTCGGCGTCTCCAGGGTATCCTGCTCCAACCCTTTGCTGAGGCTGACCACAGGCACCCCGGACGGCAGGGCCAAATTAGCGGCGGTGGCTCGGGTATACTGGGTAGGTACAGCCCAGAATACCAGGTCGGCAGTGATCAGAACCCCAGGATCGGCGGTGATCGCCAAATCGTCGGGCAAGGACGCTCCACCCAATTCGGGATGCTTGCGTTCATCGACTAGGCGGACGACCTTGGCAGGATCCCGGCCCAACAGCGTGACGGACTGCCCTTGGCGATGGAGCATCGTCGCCAGCGCCGAGCCCCATCCCCCCGTGCCGACCACGACACTCCGGGGTTGGTTCACGGGGCTTTGGGCAACGGGTTCTTCGGTAGCTCTTTAGAGAGCGCTGGCGGCAGGACCGCGGTCACCGCCGGCTCCGGACGGGCGCCCGCATCGGTATCCGTGGCCCGGGCTTTGCCGATCAATTCGCTGATGCCCCGACGCCGTTCTTCATCCTCGGCGTATTCCCAGACCAGGATCGGCAGAGTCCGGGTGTGGAGGACCTTGGCGTAGTGACTCTGGACATAGCCCCGGGCCGCGGTCAGGGCGTGAACCGCCAGGCTGCGGGCCTTGGCATCCCCCAGGACCGACCAGTAGGCTTTCACCGTGGCCAGATCCGGGGTCAATTCCACCCGGAGGATGGTCAAAAAACCGAGACGCGGATCGCGGAGCTCTTGCTGGACGCAAATCGCGATCTCCCGGTGGAGAACGGATTCGAGCTTCTGTTTACGCGTACTGGCCATGGTGGTTCAGGCGACTCGGTTGCTCAAAGCTTCCGGGCCACCTTCTCCTTGGCGTAGAACTCGAAGATGTCGCCGACCTGGATGTTCTCGAAACCTTCGACGGTGAGACCGCATTCGAAGTCCCGGGCGACTTCCTTGACGTCTTCCTTGAAGCGGCGCAGCGAACCGACCTTGCCCACGTGGAGGATCTTGGAGTCCCGAGTGATGCGCATGAACGCATCCCGGCGGGCCAGACCGTCGGTGATGAACAGACCGGCGACCACACCCACCTTGGTGATGTTGAAGGTGACCCGGACATCGGCGTGACCCAGGATGGTCTCGCGGTATTCCGGCTCCAACAGACCGGTCATAGCGCCGCGGAGGTCGTCCAGCAGTTCGTAGATGATCGTGTAAGTCCGGATGTCGATGCCGACGTCGTCGGCCAGGGCCCGGGCTTTGCTGTCGGCGATGACGTGGAAACCCACGACCATGGCGTTGGAGGCTTCGGCCAGGGTGACGTCGCTGGCGTTGACCGCACCCACCGCGCTGTGGATCACCGACACGCGGATGTCGTCGGTGGTCAGCTCGGTCATGGTCTTGTTGAGAACCTCGATGGAGCCAGCGGTGTCCGCCTTCACCACGATGCGCACTTCCTTCTTCTTGCTGGCGGCGATATCCGACATCAAGGAAGCGGCGGTGGTGGTCTTCTGGCGGGCAGCCAGTTCCCGTTCGCGCCGGGCGCGGGCACGCTCATCAGCTGCCTCGGCGGCCTGCTTCATGTCATCCATGACCTGGAACTTATCGCCGGCCCGGGGGATTTCCGAGAGACCGGTGACTTCCACGGCGAAGCTGGGACCGGCCAAGTCGATGCGTTCACCCTTCCAGGTGGTCATCGAGCGGACCTTGCCATAGCCGGTGCCGGCGAGGATCACATCACCGATCGCCAGGCTGCCGCGACGGACGAGCATGGTGGCGGTGACGCCCTGGCCTTCTTTGCGCCGGGCTTCGATGACCGTGCCGCTGGCCTTGGCGAAGTGGTTGGTGCGGAGTTCGAGGACCTCGGTTTCGAGGGCCAGGCGCTCCAGCAGTTCGTCCAGGCCCTGGCCGCTCTTGGCACTGACCCGGACGACGGCGATCTCGCCGCCCCATTCTTCAGCTTGGAGGCCGTTTTCCGCCAGCTGGCGGATGACCTTCTCTTGATTGACCGGAGTGGCCTCGGGCTTGTCGATCTTGTTCATCGCGACAACGATGGAGACCCCCGCCGCCTTGGCGTGGTTGATGGCCTCGATAGTCTGGGGCATGACACCGTCGTCGGCGGCAACCACGATCACCGCCACGTCGGTCACCTGGGCGCCCCGGGCACGCATCTCGGTGAAGGCCTGGTGACCAGGGGTATCGATGAACGTGACATCGACGCCGGACTTGGTGGTGACCGTGTAGGCACCGATGTGCTGGGTGATGCCACCCGCTTCGCCGGCGGCGACATTGGTGGTCTTGATCGCGTCCAGCAGGCTGGTCTTGCCGTGGTCGACGTGACCCATGATGGTGACGACCGGCGGACGGGGCGCGAGGTCCTCTTCCTTGTCGTCG
>CANIXE010000143.1 GCA_947470885.1 Planctomycetota bacterium | reverse complement strand
CTCTGCCGGGAACATGCCCTCCACCTAGGGATTCTTGCCGATAAAGACCTGGCAATTTTGCCAAATAATGGCATCAATTGATGAATTGTTAATTTCCATCTATTTTTCACAACAAATTTTAACTGGCAATTGCCATCTATTGGCAACCTAGATCCTGGGGACCATGTCCTTCGCCGCCGCCCTCGACCTCGCCGTGCGTTCCGCCGACCTCACCATGCAGCAGGTGGCCCAGCGCACCGGGCTGCCCGCCTCCACGTTGTCCCGGCTGCGCACCGGCCTGCGAAAACCAACCCAGGGCCACCTTAAGGCCCTGGCCAAGGCCCTGCGCCTGCCCGCCGACGAACTCGCCCGCTGGCAGGAGCTGGCCCTGGTGGACCGGGCCCCAGCGGAATTGCGGGAACGGTTGAAGGCCCTGCCGCCGCCCCACGGCGAAGGCTTCCACGACGGCTGGTGGCTGGGGTACTGTCGGAACTTCCGGGGCGACGGGCGGATCCAGGTGTTCCTCGCCCGGTTCCACAAGGACAGCGTGCTGATCCAGGTCCTGGACCGGGGCATCCTCCACAACCGCTACCCGGGCACCTGCGAAATCCTGGGGGATGCGATCTTCCTCCGGGCCACCGAGGACCGGGGCGGCTCGGAGCACCTCCAGATCATCCTCCACAGCCTGTTCGCCTTCCGCGAGCCCACCGTGCTCCATGGCGTGGTCTGCGGCATCTCTGCCCGGGATCTCGCAGATCCAGTGTCCTTGCCCTGCGCCGCCCGGGTCCTGTTCTGCTATGCCGGGGACCTGGCCCTGCCCAATGCCGCCCTGCGCAGCCTGCAGGCGGCCTGCGGCGCCTTCCCCGAGGATGCGGTGGATTTCGTCTGGCCGGATACCCTGGGGGATGGAGCGGCGGTGCGCAGGGCCCTGGCCCCGGCGGGCAAGGACCTGCGTGAGGCGATCCTACGCCTCACCGACAACCACCTGGCCCCGGATGAACACGTGCTCCGGGGCGGCCTGCCCCGGACACGGACGACCTGAGCAACCACTATCACGGAAGTCCGGAAATGCGATATAACACATCAGTTATCCCAACCTGAGTCTACTGAAAAATTCATTCCGGTTGACGACGTTGTTCCCGGGAGCGCCGGCGCCATCGCCGGCATCAGATACCCCGCGAGCCGGGGGGGGCGCCGGCGCTCCCGGGAGTTCCGCACACGTTGTTGAAGCTTGCCAGGGAGTTCTGCACACGTTGTTGAAGTTTGCCCGGGAGTTCTGCACACGTTGTTGAAGTTTGCCCGGGAGCGCCGGCGCCCTCGCCGGCATCGGAAGCAGCGCGAGCCGGCGGGGGCGCCGGCGCTCCCGGGAGATCCCCACGTGAAAAATCTCCACGTGGACCGAGAGCCTCACTCAGACCCAGGTTCCCCCAAATCCCGCCACCGCCACGTGGGCGGCAACAGGCGCTCCAGGGCCGTCTGGCCGATCCGCCGGTTGGGGGCCGAGCTGCCGTCCCCCTCCACCACCGCCCCGGGCTCGCCGGCCTGGCGCCGGTAATAGTCCCGTATTGTCAGACCGTCATCCGGCGCGGCGGCATTGAGGATGCCCTGACCCAGCAGGCCCAGCAGGCCCAGGCGGCACAGTTCCGCCAGGTCCGCTTCGTGGAGCCAAGAAAAAGGCCGGTCCGGATCCCCCCGCACGGCGATGGGTGCGCCCCGGGCTAGGGCCTCCCGGGCCTTGCTCCGGGACTGCTGGCGGGTTGGCCCCACCAAGGCGGTGGCCCGGAGGATCAGCGCCCGGGGATGGGCGAGGACTGCGGCTTCGATGGCCAGCAGGGCCTGGGATTCCCCATCCGTGCCCAGGGGCCCGTCCTCCTGGACCGTCGCCCCCCGGGCATCGCCATAGACCGAGGTGGACCCGGTGTAGACGAAACGTGCCTGGGGAAGATGGGCCACCACCAGGGCCGCCGCCCGGGCCAAACCGTTGTCCCGGCCCCGGCGCACCCCGGGATTGGCCGCCAGCAAAACGGCATCCGGAACGGACAGATCGCCCATAGTGGCCGGATCTGCAATATCCCCGGCCACCACCGGGAAGCGGGCGCTGGAGGTGCCGTCAGATTCTGGACGACGGCGGATCCCCACCACGGCATGGCCCTCCGCCACGAGCAGATTACCCGCCAGGGTGCCCACCACGCCACAGCCGAGGATGCGGATGTTCATTCCCAAACCTGCACGTTTTCCATGACCTTCGCCGCCGTGGCCGCATCCTGGCGCAGGACGTAGGTATGGCGCAGGTCGATGGGTTTGTTGAACGCCGCCAGGAGGTCGCTGTGGCGGGTCACCGGCTCGATGATCGGCCGGCCCAGGACCCGGCGTTCGCACAGCAACCGTCGACCGTGGGGATTCTGGGGACCTTCCAAGGTGCTGAACACCTGGCGGGAATGGCGGTGGAAGACGTGGCACCCGGCCTTCACCAGACTGTCCGTCAGGGCCTGGGCCAGAAAATTCTCCTGGGCTTCGGCCCCCAGGCGCTCCCGCAGCACCAGCTTGGCGGGTTCCCGGTCGAGGATCCGCTTGCTCCAGATCCCACCGCCGTCCTTGGCCTCGTGCAACTGGCGAATGACGTGGTCGTCCCGCAGGGCCATGAGTTCCGCCACCGAGCCCAGGGGCAGGGCGATCTCGCCCTCCGCCAGGGCCCGGCCCAGGTAGTATTCGAAGGCCGGGGGCGTCTTGTGGAAATACACCTGGTGGAACATGTGGTACCGGGCCAACAACAGGGCCTCCACCGCGTGGACGCCATGGACATCCAGGCCCAGTTCCGGGCCGTCCGGGCCGGGCACCAGGGTCTCGCAGGCGATCAGCCGCTGGAGATCGTAGATACCGTAGGTGACCCCGGAGAAATGGCTGTCCCGGAGCAGGTAATCGCAGCGGTCGGCGTCCAGCTCGCCGTTCACCAGGGCCCGCAGGATCCCCGCCAATGGCCCCAGGGCCGCCAGCCGGGGCGAGGGCCGGATGGTGGGGGACAGCACCGCCGCCACGTCCCGGGCCAAGCCTTCCTCCAGCACCCCTTCACCGATCAGGCCGTGGATTGCCGCCAGGGTGAAATCCTCGTGGGTGGCTTGACGCCCAGATGGCGCCTGGTGGACATACCAGTCCCCGTTCAGGGCGATGGCCCCCACCCCGGGCAGGAACTCCTCGGTGGTGTGACTGAACGGGGCATGCCCCACATCGTGCAACAGCCCGCTGAATCGAGCAAGACGGTAGCCATAATCCAGATCGGCGGCGGATAAGCCGGCAAATCCCGGCGATTTGGCATCCACCAGCCGCTGGAACCGGAACCCCGCCAGGTGCATCACCCCCAGGCTGTGCTGAAACCGGTCATGGACGGCCCCGGGGTAGACCAGGCTGACGAATCCCAGCTGGCAGATCCGCCGCAGCCGCTGCAGCCACGGATGGTCCACTACCCGCCGCTCGTCCTCGGTGATGACGATGGTGCGGTGGATCGGATCGCGGATCTCATAGGTCAGGGACATGAGTCTGTTTTGACCTGTCCCGGTTCGGGCGCAAGTCCCGGGGGCCCGACAGCAGATGGGACCAGCTCGGAGGATGGACGGGAAGCGCCGATGATCCTAGCGGACAAAGGTCCGGGTGGCGGAACCTCCTGCAGAGGCGTTCATCGGGCCATCGTCCGAGGACGTATAGATGTCGTCATCGGTCACTTCCGGATTGAGGAATGAACGATTTACCTTTTCAATTGTGCCCACATGACCGTCGCCAAACACCGCAAAAACACAATTGTCTTTGTGGGCGGTGACATCCCGATCCGCCGTAATGATCCGATGGGAGGAACTATTCTTGGGTACTGACCAGTCATAGGAATGGCAGAAATGTTCAGGGCCTAGCAACGACCAAGCTGATATTGCGGTTGATCCTTTGAACCTCAATAACGCAGTTGAGTTGGCCATGTGCAGAATCCCCGCTGTATTTTTCAAGTCTTTGCCTCGACGGTTGTTTCACCCAAATGGTGCGTCTGGAAACGCACGTGGTGCGCTCCAATTGCGTTTTCCAGGTTGAATTCAGCCGCGTTGCTCCTTGGTTTCACATACGGCCGTTCCGTACAGGAAAATTCCCTGGGCCAAAGATCCCCTCCCGTGAAAAAGGCAAGGAACTCGATGGAGGCCAGGGTGGTGGAGACTGCATTCAATCCCGGTTCTTTAGGGGAAACCCAGATTCCATCCCGCGTGGCCGTATACACGGGATACCATTGGTCATTATCGTTTTGATAAACCATCATTGCCAAGACAATCTGTCGCTGATTAGAACCACGATTCTTTTTTCTACTGCCATCATGCATTTTGATGGTCAGCGCCGGCAACAAAATACCCGCCAGCAGTCCCACCATCACAAGTACCACCACCAGATCCACTAGACTGAACCCCGAACTCTTCACCTGATTACTTGCCATGAGTCGAGGTTCCGCATCACGGCTGACCTCCGAACCGGATTCACGCCTGCAAGGCATAAACATGGTGAAGGCAATGGGCTGGGACGGCATGGGAACCTCTGCCCGGGTCCTTGCCTTTGTTATGGCCTTTTCACCACTGAAATTTCAACAATTTTGCCACTTAGCGGCATGTAATTTAAAATTTAAATTTCTACTCGCATTTTCCAACTTAATGTTCTTTTGGCAATTTCCACACATTGTCATTTTATTTTCCCGTTAGCAAATGAGCGATATCCCCTTCTGTCGTCCGCGTCCATCCCCAAAGGGATAGACGCGGACGATGATCAGAATCTCATCCTCCACTCGAGAACGGGATGATGGCATAGCGACCACAAAGATCGACGAATTCCTGCGCATGTATGAATCCGTCCAGAACAGACGAACGGGAGGCACCGCCAGCCAATGCGCTGGTCCACGTAGCAATGCCGCCCGCATCCCCAAGCCGATCGAAAAATGCTCGGTAGAGAATGGCAACAAATTGAGTGTCATCCACGTGACGGTTGTTCATCTCCTGACTCAATGCAAAGCCTCTTGCCACATCAGCGCCTAATAATCTCCCGTCATAGATTCCTTGGGTCCAACTGGCGATACCACCTTCATCAGGTTCGCGATCTAGGCAATTTTGATAGAATCGACGCACAAACTGACGGATATTATACTGCCGATTGGCTTCTTGGCCAATCACAACGATCCCATATTCCTGACACAGGTTAGAAAATTCCTGGGAGAGAATAAATCCATACAGCACATCTTCCCTCAGAACATGTCCCTTAAGATTTAGGGCCCATCCCGCCTTCCCCATGGCATCCGGTTCGCGATTGAAAAATGCCCGATAAAGAATGTCCAAATAACTGTCATCATCTAAGGCTCTATTGATAAACTCTGGGCTCAAGATGAACCCACGGGCCACATCAACACCGGTGAGTCTGCCTTCACGAAGTCCTGCCGTCCAGTTCGCAAGACCTGCGGCATCGGGATTTCGCCCCAAACATTGCCGATAAAATTGGGTCACGAATGCATCTACCTGTGAAATCCATTGCGCATACAGTGTTGTCTGGGCGTTCAGGTCATAAGCCGCTTCCGGAGCATATGCCATTCCAGAACCATCGACCGCGGTATTCCAACCCGTGAAAATAGCCCCCTGCTTTACTAAACTGCCGCTATTTATTGCTAATTTCAGTGACATTCCGTGAATTTTGACCTGGGCGACGGGCACCGTGCCTCCCGTTGCACCATTGGCGTCGTAGGTGATCGAGTACGTCGGCAGGGCCTTCCATGACGCGAAGAGCGTCAGGGCTGCTTCCACCGCGTAATTGCCGCCCACCGGGTAGGCAGTACCAGTGCCATCCGACTTGGTATTCCAACCATTAAAGGTGGAACCAACTTTCACCAAAGTCCCTGTGTTCTGCGCCAAGATTAGCGTAGTTCCCTGGATCTTGGTCTGGGCGACGGGCACCGTGCCTCCCGTTGCACCGTTGGCGTCGTAGGTAACCGCGTACGTCGGCAGGGCTTTCCATGACGCGAAGAGCGTCAGGGCTGCTTCCACCGCGTAATTGCCGCCCACCGGGTAGGCAGTACCAGTGCCATCCGACTTGGTATTCCAACCATTAAAGGTGGAACCAACTTT
>CANIXE010000142.1 GCA_947470885.1 Planctomycetota bacterium | reverse complement strand
TCCATCCCCAGAGCGTGGTCCACAGCATGGTCAGCTACCGGGACGGGTCGGTGATGGCCCAGCTGGGCCGGCCGGACATGCGGGTGCCGATCCAGTACGCCCTGACCTGGCCCCACCATGTCGCCGGTCCTGTGGCGGCTCCAGATTTTTCCCGCCTGGGGGCCCTGACCTTTGAAGAGCCCGACCGATCACGCTTCCCGTCCATCGACCTGGCCTACGCCGCGGCCAAGGCCGGCGGGGTCGCGCCCACGGTGATGAACGCCGCCAACGAGGTCGCGGTGGCCGCGTTCCTGGCGGGGCGCTGCGCCTTCCTGGATATTTTCCGCACCGTGGAAAAAGCCCTGGCCAGCGTGGGCTCCATCGTGGGAAATAGCCCCGCGCCGTCCCTGGACGACATCCTCTCCGCTGATGCGGATGTGCGCGCCCGCTTGGCGTCGGGCTAGGCCATGCCCGGCGTCCTCCTCGTCCGCAAGACGCCCCTGGCGGGCCGACTGACCCCCAGCGAACGGGATCGCCTGACCGCCAATGGCGTGCTGGGGGCGGAACGCCTGGCGGCTCCTGCCGCCGCCCATGCCGCGTGCCTGGACGCCGTACGCGCGGCCCTGGCGGGCCTGGACGTACGGGAAGTGCGGGTCGAGGACTTGCGCCCCACTGATGCCGGAGATGCGGAACTGATCGTCACCGTGGGCGGCGACGGCACGGTGTTCACCGCTAACACCTTGGCGACCACGGCTCCGGTGCTCACCGTCAATTCCGACCCGGTGACCTCCGTGGGGCATTTCACCCGGGCCACCGCCTGGACCGTGGCGACGATGGTCCAGGCTTGGCGCACCGGCCACCACCGCCTGGAACCCGTGCCCCGCCTGGCGGTCACCGCCGGCGGTACCACCCACTTGGTTCTCAACGACTGTTTATTCAGCAACACCAACCCGGCAGCCATGACCCGCTATCAGCTGGAAGTGCCGGAAGGCCGGGAATTTCAACGCAGTAGCGGGGTCTGGGTGTCCACCGCCGCGGGCAGCACCGGGGCGATCTGCTCCGCCGGATCGGCGCCGGTCACCGGCCCCGCCCCCGCCCTGATGTACCGGGTCCGGGAACCATTCCTGGGCCGGGGGCCGTCTCTATTGCTGGAGGGCGTCCAGCGCCCACCCCGTTGGCTGCGCCTGACCCCGGCGGCTCCGGGCATCGCCCTCTACCTCGACGGGCCCAACGTCACCGTGCCCCTGCAACCCGGGGACATCGCGGAATTCGCCCCGGCGGCGGTGCCCCTGCGCTTGGTGACGTTGCCCTAATCTGGAAACCGCGATTGGGCTCCAGCGAGAAGGACGAAACGCCAACTTCAACAGCGTCAATCAGGGTAACCGAATCAACCCAATTCTGTTGACCTGACGAGGCGCAATATTCAGCTTTTTGCCTCGAACGTTGTTTCAGCCTTAATAATCCTAAATGCCGCATTGGATTTTTCACGCGGAGGCGCGGAGGCGCGGAGAACACCGTGCTTTCGCGCTGAACCAACGTTATCGACGGATTACCCACCTGGTGAACGTCGATTTCTGGTTCAATCTCTTGTCTTCTCCGCGCCTCCGCGTCTCCGCGTGAATCCATCGCCGGATTTAGGGTGAAACAACTGTCGAGGGAAAAAGTTGAAAAATACAGCAGGAATTCTGCAAAAGGCCAACTTAACTGCGTTATTAAGGTTCAGACCTCGCCGGACCTCAGGTCCCCCCGGCAATCTCCTTCAGCAAGGCCGTGATGTCGGGATAGCGGAAACCCTTGGCCAACAGCCGCTGGGTGAGCTCCCGGGGCGGCCGGGGCCGGCGGGCCAGCTTGGCGTAGGCCGCGCGCAGGGCCTGGGTGTCATCCGTCTGGCCCAGGGCCGCCTGGACCGCCCCCCGATCCCCCGCGCCACCCATCAGCTTCCCCTGCATGGCCCGTTTGGAGAGGCCCTTTCTGGACAACTTGGCTACCTGGCGATCCAGGGCCGCCGGATCCAGCAGGCTGCCCTCCCCCGCGTCGGTCAAGGATTCCAGGCAGGCATCGATGAGGGGCAGGGGAAATAGTCGCTGGCGCAGCTTGTCCCGGATCGCCCGGGCATGCCGACCCTGACGCTGGAGGATCTCCGCCAGTTCGCGGATCCGCGCCCGGTCATCCAGGGACTCCGCCAGACGGGCCAGCGCCCGGTCGCACACCGCGGAATCAGCGCACTTCATCGCCAGGTGCTGACGCATCTTACCGGACGAAGGCTGGTAGCGCTGAACGTAGGCCCGGCCATGGCGCGTGAGGGCGTCTTCATCCAAGAAGTGGGCGGCAACCCGTTCCCGCCGGGCGGCTTCAGCCTCGGGGGTGCGCTGGCGCTTGGCGGTTTCGCCCCGGGCGACCACCAAGTCCCAGTAGGCGGCGAAAGCCTCCCGGTCGGGGAAGTCGGTGCGAGGCTCGCGGATGCCGCAGAACCGCTCCAGGCTCGCCAGGCCGGCGCGCTGGCGGGGGGTCGGTTGGAACATGGATCGGAGCCTCCCGTGTCGGTGGGAACGGCAATCCCCCAGGTCCAAGGACTGGATCACCGACAACATCCCCCAGACCAGCTTCCTGAATTGTCCTCTCCCAGACCGGGGAAGCGTCACCACGAACAGACGACGGATTCTCGTTGTCAGATGGCCCACGGCATCGGGGATGAACCTGTATATGCAACCACGCACCGACCACGATCTGCTCCAGGAGTTCACCGCCGGCGACCGGGAGGCCTACGCCGTCCTGGTTGCCCGCCACGAGGGCCTGGTGCGCTGCGCCTGCCGCCGCCAGGGCCCCTCCACCGACCTGGATGACTGCGTCCAAGCGGTGTTCCTGGTCCTCGCCCGGCGTCCCCGGGCCGCCGCCCGGGCTCCGGCCCTGGAAGCCTGGCTGCTCCGGGTCGCCTGGTATGTCTGCCAACGGGCCCGGCGGCGGCAACAACGCCGGCGCCGGGCGGAAGCCGCCGCCGTCCAGGTGACCGAGACGGACACCGGCACGCCCCCCGAGGCCCTGGAGCACCTGGACGACTGCCTGGCCCGGCTGCCCGAGCGGCAGCGTCTGGCCGTCGGGCTCCATTACCTGGGGGACAAACCCGCCGACGAAGTGGCCCGGATCCTGGGCGTCAGCCGGGACAACGCCTACCAACTCCTCAGCCGGGGACTGGCGGGACTGCGCACCTTGTTGACCCGGCGGGGCATCGTCGTCGGCGAAACCGCCCTCGTTGTCCTTCTCGCCGGCGAGGCCAAAGCCGCCACCGCGGCCTCCCTCACCGGTACCACCTCCCTCACCACAGCCCTGGCCGGTTCACCCTCCGCAAGCGCCCTCAGCCTTTCCCAAGGAGCTACCCTCGCCATGACCCTCACCGCCATCGCCCCCGCTGGCCTCGCCGCCGCATTCCTCCTCCCCCTCACTGTCGCCACCCTGGCCCTGACCGGGGAACCCGCGCCGGTGCCGGTCCCCGTGGTGGCAACCGTGCCGGTGCCGGTGGCAGAACCGGCCCAGGACACCGCGTTGAACGCGCTCATCACCATCGAATACAAAGGTGCTCGGCTGCAGGATATCGTTGCAAATTTGGCCGCGATTACCGACTTGAATTTGATCGTGGACCCGCGGCTAATCAGCAAGGATCCAGGACCATTTTCCTTGAAAATGAAATCCGCCCGCGTGGGGGATGTCCTACGTTCCCTCGCCAAGCTCACAGGAGGAGCTGTCCAATCCGTTGCCGGCGCCCACTTCCTATGCGCCCGGGAACGTCTGAGCGAAACCCGGCCCCGACTGGTCCTGGACGGAATCGGGGCAAGTTTGAAACAGCAGCTCAACAGCCTAATCACCTTTGATTTCCAGAATCAACCCCTGGATGAGGTCCAGGCGTTTCTCCACAAGATCACCAAATTCAACCTGATGGTGTCCCTGAACAAACAACAGGTCCCCAACATCACCCTGCGCGTCAACAACATGACGCTGACGGACACGTTGTACTGGATCGCCATCTTGTCCGATTCAGCCATCATCTGGGACCACCAGGCCTTCGCCGCCGTCCCCTATGAGACCACTGGGGTCCCCCGCCTCGATCCTACGCGCTGTGATTGGACGGGGATTGAGGGGGTGCCCGGATTGAAGGAAAGACTCACCCAGAAGATCACCCTCGAATTCAAGGACAATAAGCTGACCGAAGTCGTGGAGTTGTTGCACCAAATAACCGACGTCGAAGTGACCTTGATTCCAGATTTTTCAGGACCGGCGAAACCCATCAACCTCAAGGCGAACGACATGGATTTGGACAATGTCCTGTATTGGATCGCCAACCAGGCCGGAGCCACGGTGAAGGTGTCCGGGAATTCCCTGCTCATGATCGTGCATCCCCCCCATTCCTGACATCCGATGCCCGGACCGACTTGCCCAGGCACCGGTTGACCATCCGGTCCTGATCACGTGCCTGAAGCTTGGGGCATTGAGGATCGTTCCCCCTGGAACCATGGACCAGAGACGACATGGACTGCGCGGGGTCCATGCCGTTACCCGACTCTCCGCCAATCACCGCATCACGGCGAAACGCCACCAAGGTTTCCCAGGACCGCTCACCGCCAACGCTCCCAGCGCCTCCCAACTACTGCTCCTGCCAGTCGCCTGAACTGGTGGCGGGAAGCCCGCTTCGGGCTGTTCATCCATTACAGCCTCAGCGCCATCCCCGCCGGCATCTGGAAGGGCCAAGGATGTGAGCTTCCAGAATGAATGGCTGATGAATCTGATCCGGGTGCCGGCAGCGGACTACACGCCCCTGGCCGACCAGTTCACCGCGACCAACTTCGCGGCTGTTCCTCCGGCTAATCCAACCGGCTTTATATACCGGCTTTATCATATGCACTTTGGCATTAGTCTTTGACATAAGCCATGTCATCCAAGATACCTCTTGCTGATCCTACGCCTGATCATGGACCGGCTTTTTCCGATCCATCACCCTGTTACCTGACGGCGTCCCTGAACCCGGTCCATCCGACCATGGACCGGGCCTGGATCGACGGTTGTTCGGAGTTGCTTATCGCCGCCACCCGCTTGCAGGAACAATTGCCCCCCACGACTCGCCAGGCATTGGCCCCCCTCCTGGCCCACATGAACTGCTATTACTCCAACCTCATCGAGGGGCATCGCACCTACCCCGGCGAGGTGGAGCAGGCCGTGCACGGTGGGACCGCCCGGACCGATGCCGGCGATCAGCAACGGATGCTGGTCCACGAAGCGGTCGCCCACATCCAGGCCCAGGTCGTGATCCGGAACCGCCTGCGCACCGAATCCGGGTGGGATCCCGTGGCCGGCGAATCCCTGGCGTGGATGCACCAGGTTTTTTACGGGCATTTGCCCGAGGAATTCCGCTGGACCACCACCAGATCCGGCAGCCAACGCATCCCCATTGTCCCTGGCGCGTGGCGCGATCGCCCGGTGGAAGTGGGGGAGCACATTCCCCCGGAATATGGCCAATTGCCGGAATTCCTGGCCCGTATTGCCGAAGCCTACCGGGACTGCACCAAACCTAATCCCGCCACCATCGCCAGCATCGCTGCCAGCCACCACCGTTTTGCCTGGATCCATCCCTTCGGGGACGGCAACGGGCGGGTTGCCCGGCTGCTGACGGACGCCCTGGCGGAACGCAGCGGCTTGGGCGCGGATGGGCTATGGTGCGTCGGTCGGGGTTTCGCCCGCTCCCTGGATCGCTACCGCGGCTGGCTGGCGGGCGCCGACCGGGAACGGGAACACGCCACCGATGGCTGGGGCCCGCGCACCCAGGCCGGGCTCGACCGCTGGTGCGATTACGTGTTGGAGGTCATGCTGGATCAAGTGCGTTTCATGCACGGCCTGATCCGCCCGGCGGATATGCGAAGCCGGATCCTGACCTGGGCCGAACGGGAAACCGCCCAGGAGCGGCTGCATCCCCGGGCCGGCCGCCTGCTGGCGGAAGTGGCCATTGCCGGATCCGTCAGCCGGACCGACGCGGTGGACATCTTGCGCCTGACCGACCGCTATGGCCGGGAACAGATCCGCATCTTGATTCAGCAAGGCTTGCTGGTCGCCAACGAGCGGGAACCCCTGCGTCCGGCGTTCCCGCTGAAAAT
>CANIXE010000141.1 GCA_947470885.1 Planctomycetota bacterium | reverse complement strand
TCGAGCATTCGAGCATTCGAGCATTCGAGCATTCATCATTTCAAGGCACCAACCCCGCCACCGGGAGCACGTCATCCACCCCTGCCCGGCGGAACACCAGTCGGGCCTTGGGCTTTTCGTCCGGGCGCTCGGCGGGGGTGGTTTCGATGTCCACGTTCAACGAGGTGCCCGGGGCGAACTCGCCCTTCAGCAGGGCCTCGCTCAGGTGGTCCTCGATGTGGGCCTCGATGGTCCGGCGGATCGGACGGGCGCCGAACTTGGGGTTGAAGCCTTCCTTCAACAGGAAGTCCACCGCCGCGTCGGTCAGTTGCAGGGTCAGACCCTGGTCGCTGGCCCGCTTGGCCACCCGGGCAAATTCCAGGCGGACGACCTGGCGCAGGTCCTCCCGTTCCAGGGGGCGGAAGACGATGGTGTCGTCCAGGCGATTGAGGAATTCCGGACGGAAATGGTCCTGCATCGCCGCCTGGTAGGCCGCCTTGGTGGCCCGGTAGGCGTAGCTTTCCGTGGTGGGTTCCCCGGTGTCGAAGCCCAGGCTGCCGGATTCGTTGGCTGCGGAGGCGCCGACGTTGCTGGTCATCACGATGACCGTGTTCCGGAAGTCCACCACCCGGCCGAAGGAGTCGGTGAGGCGGCCTTCCTCCATGATCTGGAGGAGCATGTTGTAGACGTCGCCGTGGGCCTTTTCGATCTCGTCGAACAGAACCACGCTGTAGGGCCGGCGGCGGACCTTCTCGGTGAGCTGGCCGCCTTCTTCGTAACCGACGTACCCCGGGGGCGCGCCCACCAGGCGACTGGCGTTGTGTTTTTCGCCGTATTCGCTCATGTCGATGCTGATGAGGGCTTCCTCGCCACCGAACATGAATTCCGCGAGGGCCTTGCACAGGAGGGTCTTGCCCACGCCGGTGGGGCCGACCAGGAGGAAGCAGCCCACCGGGCGCTTGGGATCCTTCAGGCCGCTCCGGCTGCGCCGGATGGCCTTGGCGATGGCGTGGATGGCGTCGTGCTGGCTG
Organism: Planctomycetota bacterium; assembly: GCA_947470885.1. Classification (GTDB taxonomy): domain Bacteria; phylum Planctomycetota; class UBA11346; order UBA11346; family UBA11346; genus CAIUVD01. Next base: position 5,147 of record CANIXE010000141.1, on the reverse strand, counting down.
ACCACCCGCTGGTGCAGATGCCCTTCCAGTTCCAGGAGGCGCTTGGCTTCGCCCTGGTCCAGGCGCTTCAACGGAATGCCGGTCATGGACGCGATGATCTCGCCGATCAGGGGTTCATCCACGGTGCCGCACAGCTCCTTGGCCTGCTCCAGGTGCTTCTTCTTCAGGTCGGCCAGTTCCTTCTTCTTCTTTTCCGCCTGGTCGCGGAAATCCGCGGCTTTTTCGTAGTCCTGGTTGAGGACGGCCTCGGATTTCTGCTTGTCGAAGGTCTTGATCTGGGCTTCCAGCTCCTTGTACATCGGAGCCTTGCTGGCGGTGCGCAAGCGCAGCTTGGCACCGGCCTCGTCGATGACGTCGATGGCTTTGTCCGGCAGGTGGCGGCCCGAGATGTAGCGGTCGGACAGCTTCACCGCGGCGGTGATCGCCTCGTCGGTGATTTTCACCCGGTGGTGGCTCTCGTACTTGTCCCGCACGCCCAGGAGGATCTTCACCGCGTCCTCGATCAGGGGCGGGTTGACGATGATGGACTGGAAGCGGCGCTCCAGGGCACCGTCTTTTTCAATGTACTTGCGGAACTCGTCCAGGGTCGTCGCGCCGACGCACTGGAGTTCGCCCCGGCTCAGGGCGGGCTTGAGGACGTTGCTGGCGTCGATGGCGCCTTCGGCGCCGCCGGCACCCACCAAAGTGTGTAGTTCGTCGATGAACAGGATGATGTTCTTCTGGGCCTTCACTTCCTTCATCACCGCCTTGATCCGCTCCTCGAACTGGCCGCGGTATTTGGTACCGGCCACCATCGATGCCAGGTCCAGACTGATCACCCGCTTGTTGGCCAGGATGTCGGGGACTTCGTGCTTGACGATGCTCTGGGCCAGGCCCTCGATGATCGCGGTCTTGCCCACGCCGGGTTCGCCCAGCAGCACCGGATTGTTCTTGGTCCGGCGGCACAGGATCTGCCACAGGCGTTCGATTTCCGTGGTCCGGCCGATCACCGGATCCAGCTCCCCGGCTTCGGCGGCGGCGGTCAGGTCCCGGCCGAAGGCATCCAGGGCGGGGGTGGCGCTTTCCTCCTTCTTGCCGGGCTTGCGCACGGTGGTGGTTTCGGATTTCTCTGGAGCACTGGGCTTGGCGGTGCTGCTGACTTCGCCGGCCCCCAACAGTTCCAGAATCTCACTGCGGACGTCCTCCAGCTTCAGATCCAGATTGATCAGGACCTGGGCGGCGACGCTGTCCTGCTCCGACAGCAGGCCCAGCAGCACGTGTTCCGTGCCGATGTAGGGATGACCCAGGGCCCGGGCTTCTTCGCTGGCCAGTTCCAGGACCCGCTTGGCCTGGGGGGTGAACGGCAGGGGACCGGCCACCGTGCCCTTTTCGATGCCGGTGACCAGTTTTTCAACTTCCCGCCGGACTTTTTCCACGTCCACCGACAAGTTGTTCAAGGCGGTGACAGCCACGCCGCTGCCTTCTTTCACCAAGCCCAGCAACAGATGCTCGGTGCCGATGTAGTCATGGCGGAAGCGTTCAGCCTCTTTCTGGGCGAGGGCGATGATCTTCCGGGCGCGGTCGGTGAACTTGTCGAACATGGCGGCGTTCCTTGGCGTGATGATGAAAAAGGTCAGACGCCCAGTCGGCGGCGCACCAGGTCGGCGCGGACTTCGTCGCGCACCGCGGGTTCGAGGTCGGCCCCCTCGGCATGGAGGAGCTGGACATGGGAGGGCTGGGCCTCCAGGGCCAGGCGGTCGAGGACCCGCCAGCGGTGATCCGCCGGCAACCCGGTCGGAATGGCCCAATGGTGGGGACCAAGCACATCTAATGCCACACCCAGTCTCAGCCACGAGGTCTCGGTCAGCAGTTCCTCGGTGCTCAGGCGGCGGGCCGAGGTCAGCATGCCCCAGGCCCGGAAAACCTTGTCTTCCAGGCGAGTCCTGGCCTTGGTCAACAACTGGGCCCGGGCCAGGTGCTCGGCGGCCACCACCCGTTGGACGGCTTCCAGCACGACGGCCAGGTAGTCCTCTTCGCTGTGGCCCAGGCTGCGGGCGTTGCTGATCTGATAACAGTGGCCGGCGGCTTCGCTGCCTTCGCCATGCTGACCCCGGACCGCCAGATGGAGCTTGGCGCAGGCCCGGAGGATGCTTTTGAGTTCGCCGGTTTCGGCCAGGGCCGGCAGGTGGAGCATCACCGAGGCCCGCAGGCCGGTGCCCAGGTTGGTGTGGCAGGCATTCAGGTGGCCGTAGCGGGGGTGGGCCGACCAGGTGACTCGTTTCGCCAAGTCCTGGTCCACGGTGATGGCCTTGGTCAGCAGGTGGCCCAGGCACAGGCCGGAACCGATGACCTGGAGCCGGAGATGGTCCTCCTCATTCACCATCGCCGCCAACAGGGTGCCATTGCCGGGTTCCACGACCACGGCTCCCGGGCGTTTGGCCGCCGACAATTCCCGGGAGATCGCCTGGCGTTCCGCCAGGGCGCCCCGTTCCAGGGGGGTCAACCGGGCCAGGTGCCAGGGGGTGGCATCCGGCAGGACGGCAATCAGGTGGTCCACCAGCCGCTCGGTCAATTCCTGCTGCCGGGCCCGGCTCAGTTTCCGGTGGAAGGCGTAGTCGCTCCAGGAGCGGGCCAGGCGCACCCGGCTGGACAGGATCACCCCCTGGGCATCCCCCGGGCCATCGGGCCAAGGGCAGGGTCCGGCAATCAGGGCATCGACGGTGATCATCGGTTCACCCTTCCGCATCCAGGGCTGCCAGTTGGTCCCGCAGGGCGGCAGCCCGCTCGAACTGCTCGTTGGCCACGGCTTCGGTCAACTGGGATTGTAAGTTCCGGCGGGTGGCGGTTCGGCTGGGGGAACGGGTACGCTTCGGCGCCGCCCGTGGAGCTGGGTCCTCGGGGGCGGCCGGACTGCGCCCGACATGCTGGGTGGTGCCATGATAGCGCAGGGCTAGACCGTCGATTTCGGCGGAAAAAGCATCGTAACATTGGGCGCAGCCGAATAGGTTGCTTTGGGCATAGGCCGGGAAATCCAGGCCACAGGCGGGGCAAACCGCCACCGGGGCGGGCTCCGGGGCCGCAGCCCGCTGTTCCAGCAGCTTGGCGACACTGGGCGGAGCGGCATCCAGGTGGAGATCCAGGCGGGCCACGCAAGCCCGGCAGATATGGACCTCTGCCTTGGTGCCATCCGGGTGCAGCTCGGTGAGGTGCACCGTGGCGTCGCCGGCGGGACACAATTGGCAGGGGCAGGGCATGGAGCCGAGTATTGTCCCGCCGTTACCGGCGGAAGACGGAAATCACGAAGCAGGTCAGATGGTTGCTTCGGCGGCGGTGGGAACCGTCAGCGGGTGGCCATCAGGTAGGCGGCGATGCTGCCGGCCACCGCTGCGTTCAGGCTTTCGGTGCCCCCGGGCATGGGCAGGGTCAGGCGCTCTTCGCAGGCGGCCAGCCAGGGAGCGGGGATGCCGTTGGCCTCGCCGCCGACGATCAGCCAGCGGGGGCCAGCCTTCAAGGCGGCGGGCGGGGTGCCCCCGCTGACCACCAGGGCGCAGCGGGGAGCGCCACCGGCCAAGACCTCTGGCCCGCCGGGATGGACCAGGATGGTTACCGCGGCGATGGCCCCGGCGGTGGCCTGGATCACCTTTGCCGCCCATGGATCGGCACCGCCGGCAATCACCACCTGGGGCAGGGCCAGGGCGGCGGCGGTGCGGATTAGGGTGCCGCTGTTTCCGGGGTCGGCGACCCCGGCCAACACCAGTCCGCCCAGCGTCACATCCAATGACGGTGCAGGGGGTTCAGGGAAGGCCGCCAGATAGCCGCTGGGGCTGCTGGCCTGACTGATCCGGGTCGCGACCCGGTCATTGATGGGGGTGGCTGTCGGCCAGTGGGCGGGGATGGGCAGGTCCTCCCGGACGAGCAGATGGACGGGCAACCAGCCGGCGGCCAGGCAGCCATCGATGGCCCGGCGCCCTTCCACCACCACCATCCCCTCTTCCCGGCGCTTCCGGGGGTCTTGGCAGGCCGCGAGGCGGCGCACGAGGGGATTGTCGGTGGACGTCAGCATGGGAGGACGTTGGGGTTTCTGCCGAGTCCGGCAAGCGCGCGGCCCGTGCCGTTGACGCCTGCCGCGCCGATCCCTACGATCGCCATATCTTGGAGCACCCGTGATGACTGCTGTTTCAGCCAATCGCATGTCCCAGGTGATCGTCACCAAAGCATTTACCCATCTTTCACCGGATGCCGACAAGCGCACGGTGATATCGGCATTGGCCGAGGCCCTGGCCCGTTCCAAGAAGATCCAGGCCGCCCAAGTTCCAGAAATCGTCGAAGAAGCCATGCGTCGGGAGTCCGTGGGCAGCACCGGGATCGGCCATGGCATCGCCATTCCCCACTGCCGCACCGCGTTGGCCCCTGATCTGATGTGCTCCTACGGTCAATGTGGCCAGGGACTGGATTTCGACAGCCTGGATGGTGAGCCGGTCCATAGCGTATTCCTCTTGCTGACCCCCCCCGATCGGAAGGAGGACCATCTTCAGTTGATGAAATCCTTCGCCGGCCAGATCCGTAAAGAGCACTTCTGTGAATTTTTGCACCAGGTGAAGACCTCCCAGGCCTTGGTGGATCTGCTGAACGAATTCGAGGCCAAATAAGTGGGGTTGAACACCGTCGCCCTGGCGGACTACCTCCATCCAGAACGGGTCGTCTTTCTGGTGGGCAGTCCCAGCCGACGGGACATTCTGCTGCTTTTGGCTGAGCTCACGAGCCGGAACATGTCCACCCGGGATCGCACCGCCTTCGTCAAGGCGATCTTCGAACGGGAAGATGTGGCAAGCACCGCCCTGGCCGCCGGGGTGGCCATCCCCCATGCCCGCCTAACCAATCTGGACCGCTGCCTGGTAACCATCGGCATCGCCCGAGATGGTGTGGATTGGGCCAGCCGGGATGGTCAACCCGTGCGCTTGATCGTAATGATTGCGGCCCGGGAGCGGGAACGCAGTGAGCACCTGCACCTCATGGCGACCTTGGCTGCTCGTCTAGGGGACCGGGGTTTGATCGACCGGATGGTCACCGCTGCGGATGCCCAGCAGGCCCTGGGGCAGCTGATCGGTTGAGCCGGAGCGCCGGCCGGGAGCGCCGGCCGGGAGCGCCGGCCGCCTGGCCGGCATCGG
>CANIXE010000140.1 GCA_947470885.1 Planctomycetota bacterium | reverse complement strand
TAGTCGCCCATAATCACGGCGCCGACGTTGCCTTCCTCGAGGTTCAGGGCCAGGCCGTAGATGGTGCCCGCCGGGGTTTCGAAGGCGATCATCTCGCCGGCGAGACAGCCGGCCAGGCCGGTGATGCGGGCGATGCCGTCACCCACCTGGACGACCGTACCGACCTCATCGACCACCACTTGCGAACCGTAGTTGGCAAGCTGGGCCTTGATGATGCTGGTCATTTCATCGGCGCGGATCTTCATGGCTAAAACCTGGGCTTTTCTGGGGAGAGCGGGATTATTGAGGAGGAAAAGAAAAAGGTCGGTGACTCAGGGCAGTTCAGCGGACCACAGGGCGACACCCACGGGGGCGGCCAAGAGAGCGGCCTTCATCTCGGCAATGGAGCGACGGACGCTGCCGTCGATCAGGGTATCGCCAGAACGTACGGTGAGGCCACCCAGTAAGCTGGCATCAACGCCGACTTGGATCTGGGCATTGGCGCCAAACACCCGGAGGAGGGCGGCGGAGACTTTGGCGGTGGCTTCACCACCCAGGGGCGCGGCTGTAAGCACTTCGACAGCCACGGCTCCACCGGCCAGTTCGGCCTGGCGGACCGCTTCTTTGAAAATTGCGGGGGCATCGGCCAGGCGGTGCCGATCCACCAGCAATTGGAGCAAATCCCGGATCTCCCGGGGGGCTTCCGGCAGACTGGCTGCCAATGCCGCCTTTGCCTGGGCCCTGGCGGTGGCCGGATGATCCAGCAGATCAATCACCTCCCGGGTCAGGGCGACTGGCAGGCTGCGACAGGCTTCCAGCACCCCGTTCGTGGTGCCGCGCTCGCCGGCGACCTGGAGCAATGCGGCCGCATAGACTCCAGCGACCGAGGCCGCGGTGGTGGCAGCAGACATGATCAGGCCCCGACCTTGGTGAGCTTGGACTCGTAGTGGGAGATGGCCTCCAACACCAGGTTTTCATGCTTGGCCGCATCCAGCCGTTCATGGATCGCCCGTTCGGCCACCAGAACCACGATTTCGGCAACTTCGGCCCGGAGGGAAATGACCGCTGCATGCCGGGCCGCTTCGATCTCCCGGAGGGCGCGGACGCGGATGGCTTCCGCCTCGGTCTGGCCGAGCTCGATCATCTTGGCCTTGAGGGCCTCGCCATCCCGGCGGGCCTCACCGATCATCTCGGCGATTTTCGCCTCATTGGATTTGATCAGGGCTTCCAACTGGGCCTTAGCCTTCTTCGCTTCCTGGGCCACGTTTTCGGCACTGGCCAAATCCTGGCGGATTTTCGCCTCCCGGGCGTCCACGGCCTCCAAGATCGGCTTCACACCGAGGCGGATGAGGATGAGCACGAAGACCACGAAGGCCGACAGGCCCCAGAAGAAGTTCGCGGCGAAGCTGGTGAGAAGCTGATCCATGACGGATGGCCCAGTCGGAGTCGGGGAAGGGGCGGAAGCGGATACCAATCCCGCCGGCGGAAGCCGACAGGATCAGGCGGGCTTACTTGATGAGGAAGATCGCGAGGAGGCCGATCAGGGCCAGCGCTTCGATGAAACCCACGCCGAGGAACATCATGGTCTGGAGGGTGCCCTTCTGCTCGGGCTGACGGGCAGTTCCAGTGATCGCCGCGGCGGCGACCAGGGCGATGCCAACGCCGCAACCGGCGGCGGCGAGGCCGTACACCAGGCCCTGGCCGATCGGGGCGTAGCTGGCAGCAGCGGCGACGGGGGCCTCGGCGCTGGACAGGGCGCTGACGACGGCGGAGGAGAGGGCGATGAGGTCGGACATGGGAAGATCCTTGGAAAAAGGAGGGGTCTGGAGGGACTGAAGAAGGGAAAAATCAGTGTTCGGGGTGCATGTACATGCCGATGAAGGCCGCAGACAGCAACGTGAAGATGAAGGCCTGGAGAACCGACACGAGGAGTTCCAGGGAATAGATCGCCACGGTCAGGACCCAGCCAAACACCCCGGTGCCCAGGGCCATGCCGGACTGGCTGGGATCGCTGGCAAAGACGATGAATCCGAGGCTGACGAAGACCAGAAGCACAATGTGGCCGGCGAACATGTTGGCAAAAAGACGGATGGCCAGGATCACAGGGCGGGAGACCAGGCTGAGGAGTTCCAGGGGGAACAGGAACAGCCACAGGGCCATCGGACCCGGTTTCCACTCCCAATGCACCGGGACGATACTGGCCCAGAAGCCCAGAGGACCATTTTCCTTCATGCCCAAGGCGAGGATCATCAGGGCGATGACCCCAGCCCAGGCCACGGTGACGCCGATGGTGCCGGTGGCGGTGCCGAAGATCGGGATCAGACCGAAGAGATTGCAGGCAAGGATGGCCAGGAACAGGCTGGCAAAGAACGGCGTCCAGGCGTTAGCCCCGTGCTTGATGTTTGGCCGGACGATCTCGTCGCGCACAAACAGCACCAAGGTCTCCAACACGTTCTGGATGCGGCCTTCGGGCTTGTGCTGCTCGGGCTTGCGCCGGGCAAAGATCAGCAGGAAGGCTGACAGCAGGAGGAGCGCGATGGTGCTCCAGAAGGTCTGGTGGGTGAAGAAGGACAGGGCCTTGGGCATCGCCCCCAGCCAAGCCTGATCGGCGGCCACGGTCATCGCCTTGGCCAGCTGACCCGTGGGAATGCCGCTGTATTCTGCTCCGCCGCTCAATTCCTTGGCCCACAGCTCGTATTCCGGCCGGGCGCTCTTGGCGGCAAAGTTCGGATCCTGGCTGAGGATGGCGAAATTATGCTTGGCATAGGCCGGGGCATTGAGGATCAGGGCAGGATGCCCGTGGACCCATTCAATGGCCGGATATGGATAGTTATGGCTGAGGTTCAGGGCGTCGAAATTGAACCCATGAACACCGCCGTGGCCATGCTCGACAGCGTGGCCATGCTCGGCGGCATGGGTTTCGACGGCGGCGACGTGTTCGGATTCAGGCACGGGCGGTTTCCTGGCTCACCGGCGCGAGCCGGTCGATCATCTCGATGACAAGACCAGCCGCCAGGCACCCGATCAGGGTGGCCACGGCGGCGGTGCGCCCGGCGGACGCAGGCATGGGAAGTAGATAAAAGAGAACGACAGCAGACACCCCGCCCAGGCGGAGGGTCACCGACGCGAACAGGGCAAACATCGCCACGCCCATGTCATGACCGGTACCAGTGCGGGTCAGCCAGGTCGCACCGCCGCAGAAGATCGCGGCCAGCAGACCCATGGACAACATCGCCATGCCGATCCCGGATCCCGACACTATCCCAGCCCCGGCGGCAATCAGCCCCGGAACTGCGGCACGCAGGCAGCCCCGCATCGGACTCACTTGCTGGATACCTTGATCATGTGATAGAAGCCGGAAGCCATGAACAGGAAGAAGCAAATGACCAAGCCCTTGGGGCTGCTGCCCAGCCACTGATCCACAGCATATCCGATCCCCAGACCGCTCAGGCCGCTACCCAGGATGATGGAGGCCAAACCCAGACCGGAAGTTCCGGCTGGCTTCGTCGATGCATCATCTTCGGGTGCATTCATCAGGGTTGAGGAAATCATGGAGGGGGGGACCGTTTGGGCGGGCGAACCTTAGAGTGAAGCCTTCACCGTCAAGGCGTCAGAGCTTGATTTCATGCTGGAATCAGCCCCGGTTTAACGTCGCATGCAGGTTTAACATGATTACATCAAGGCGAGTTATCGATCATTTTAAACTAATTACTGCAAACCTCCGGCTTCTCATTTGTCTTTGTTGCGGCATGGTGCCGCAACCTGGGCGGGAACCGGAAAGCCGGTTCATGATGCCCAAGACCAATCCAGGACACGATCTCTATGACCTTGCCCAGCGGTGATGCCCCGACCATCGTCCCCCGGAAAATCACCGGAGATGAGACCATTGTCGCAGGTCCTGACACCACCGCCGGATCTGGAATGGACGCGACCCTTCCGGCCCAACCACCGATGGCCGACACCCAGGCCACCTTGCCCATGCGCCCGGCTCCGGTGGACCCCCAGGCCACCTTGCCGATGACAGGCACCCGTCCGCCGGGTTCCACCACCGTCGATCCCAACGCCACCCGAGCCACCGCCATCGGCGATCCCAACGCCCTGGCCGCCACCGCCATCGCCGGCAGCACCAACAGCGGCGGCAGCACCAACAGCGGCGGCAGCAGCACAGGAGGAGCGACTCAGAGTTCGACTGCTGGAACCCGCTCGGGGACCATGGGCAGCACCCAGATGGGGGGCACGCTGTCCCGCACCGGTACCCGCCTGGGGCGCACCCGAGTGAATGGCGGCCTGCAGCAGACCGAGCAGCAGCTCGACGAAAAACTCCAGATGTCCCGGGGTTCAGTTCTGGCGGACATGACCATGCACCTGGGTCAGACCGCTGGAGGCGGCACGCCCAAGGGTCTGCAAAAGCTGATCGATGAACAGGGCACCGAGGGCCGCTACCACATCAATCGACCGCTGGCAGCCGGCGGCATGGGCGCGGTCCTGGACATCGCCGACAACGACTTCCGCCGCCAGGCGGCCATGAAGGTGATGCACGGCCAATTCAGTAAGGATCCCTCTGCCCTGGAGCGCTTCCTCGCTGAAGCCCAGGTTACCGCCCAGCTGGAGCACCCCAACATCGTCCCCATCCACGACATGGGGGTGATGGCGGACGGAACGCTGTATTTCACCATGAAGCTGATCGAAGGCGTCAGCCTGGGTGACGTGGTAAAATTCCGGCAGATGCACCTGGGAATGATCACCGAAGAGGATTACGTCAGCGACAAACTCCGCAAAGAATCCAAGAAGAAGCCCGGCGAGCGCAAAGGCGAACCCAAGTTCCGCGCCGATTACACGGAAGAAAAAGCCAAGGGCGGCGAACTGGACGCCCGCTTTACCCTGGAAGAGACCCTGCTGGCCTTCCTGAAGGTGCTGGATGGCGTCGGTTTCGCCCACAGCCGGGGGGTTATCCACCGGGACATCAAGCCCGACAACATCATGCTCGGCGGCCACGGTGAAGTCCTGGTGGTGGACTGGGGCATCGCCAAGGTCCTGGGTTCAGCAGACAAGGATAGCGAGCTCGTCAGAAACATCGAGAAGCACGTCGTCTCGATCCGGGACGCCGACAGCATATCGGCGACCATGGATGGCTCGGCCATGGGTACGATCTTCTACATGCCCCCGGAACAGGCCTCGGGCGACTTGAGCCAGATCGATGGCCGCAGCGATATCTACGCCCTGGGTGCCACCCTCTATGAACTGCTCTCCCTGAAGCGTTGCCTCAAGGCCAGCAGCATCCCAGAGATGATTGCCAGCATCACCACCGGGGACTGGGTGCCGTTCAATGTCGCCCTGCCCACCGCGGATCCCGACCTGGTGGCGATCATCCACCGGGCCATGGCCCTGACCCCGGCCAACCGCTACGCGACCTGCGATGCCTTCGCCGAAGACCTGCGTCGGTTCCTCGCCGGCCAGGCGGTGGCGGCCCGCAAGCGGGGCATCGGCGAGCTGCTGGCGAAATGGATCGCCCAGAACAAGACCAAGCTCATCACCGGGGCCGCGGGCGTGGTATTGGTGGTGGGGGCGGCGGTGGGGACGGTGGAGTACCTGAAGGCCCAAACCCGGGCCCGGGCCGAAGCCCTAGTCCAAGAAGCAAAAGCCACCTATGAAACCGCCTTGGCTAGGAAGGATCTTGATGGGCTGAACCAAGCCCAGAGCAAGGTCGACGCTGCAGGGACGCTCGATAGCGCCAATCCGGCCATTACCCCGTTGCAGGTCACCATCAACGGCGCGATCTTGACGGTAAAAGCAGAAGTCAAAGCGGAGGCGGCCAAGGCCCAAAACCTCGCCACCGCCAAGGCCCTGGTGGCTGAGGCCCAGACCCTGGAGGCCGCCGGCAACCTGAAAGAAGCCGACGCCAAGCTGATCGTCGCCCTGGAACTGGACCCCACCAACAAGGACTACCGGGTCATCCGGGACAAACTTGGCGAACGCCTGAACAGCATCCGCAAGCAGGATCAGGAAATCGAAGCCAAGAAGGTCCGTGCCGAAGGCGACACCCTGTTCACCCAGGCCAAGGACCTGGCCCTCACCGATCCCACCCTGGCGGGCCTGCTGTCCCAGGCCGAGGCAAAATACGCCCTCGCGGAAAAGGATGTGCCAGTCGCCGGCACCCAAGACCAAGTAAAGGCGGTGGCCCTGCTCCGGG
>CANIXE010000139.1 GCA_947470885.1 Planctomycetota bacterium | reverse complement strand
CAACGTCCTTCCGGGCAGCCACCAGATACAGGCACAGGCCCGGCATGTCAGCATCCCGGAGCCTCACCCTCCCGCTGATTGGAGTTGGCCAGTTCCGAAGCTTGGCCTCGGTGAAGGGGAATTTTGTCTGGGGGGCATTGGTGGACATTTTTCCATCCTACCGGGCTCTTTCCCATCCTACCCATATCCTACCCGAAGCGGTAGGATGGGGCAGGTTTTGGCAAACTCGGGTAGGATGGATGATCCATGGAATCGACATAAGTCAATGACATTGGCAAACTACGGTAAACATTGGTTTACTCTGTCATACCTAGAGACACCAGATTTTCATTCTGGCGACACGGGTTCGAATCCCGTTAGGGCTACCAAGCCGAACCCCGCAACTTCCTAGGGTTGCGGGGTTTTTTGTTGTTGTTGGTGATGTTCCGACGGCTCGGTGGTCGTAATCACATGTATAAAAATGAATCAATTACATTTCATTTGTAATTTATACGGTTCCTTCCATCGGCTTCCTAGAACCTGGAAGGGAACTCCCCATGCACCGTCTTTTCATCACCCTGGTATTCCTCGTGGCCGTTCTGCAGGGCGCCGAGTCCGTCCAGGTGTTCGCCGCCGCTAGTCTAACCGGAGCGGTGGGGGAGCTTGCCAAGGCCTACGAGCAGAAGACCGGCGTCCATGTTGTGCCCAGCTTCGCCGCGGCGTCGACCCTGGCGAAGCAGATCGAAAATGGCGCGCCCGCCGAGATTTTCATCTCCGCGGATCAGAAGTGGATGGACTACCTGGTGGAGCGGAAGCAGATCGACGCCGCCACCCGCAAGGACCTGGTGGGCAATTCCCTGGTGGTGATCGCCCCCAAGGGCAAGGGCTTTGCCTTGACCGTGACCAAGGAGTTCGCCGGGGAAACCGCCTTCACCGGGCGCTTGGCGGTGGGGGATCCCACCAATGTTCCGGTGGGGATCTATGCCAAGGAGGCCTTCATCACCCTGGGCTGGTGGACCTGGCTGGAGAAGCGCTTGGCCCCCACCGCCGATGTTCGGGCCGCTCTGCGCTTGGTGGAGACCGGCGAGGTGGATGTCGGGGTGGTCTACGCCACCGATGCCAAGAGTTCCGAGAAGGTCGAGGTGGTGGCGGCGATTCCGGGGGAACTGCACAAGCCGGTGCGTTACCCGATTGCGGCCACGGCCCACGCCGGCACCGCTGCCCGGGCCTTCCTCGCCTTCCTGACCGGAGCAGAAGCCAAGCCGGTCTATGAACGATTTGGGTTCACCGTCCTGCCGTGACCTTGAAGGCTCCGCGATCCAGCGGACCAGTACCAGAAAGCACCCATGAACATCAGCGCCCGCAACGTCTTCCCCGGCACCGTGAAATCCATCACTGCCGGAGCCGTCAATAACGAAGTCGAGATCGAGATCGCCCCCGGGGTGGTCATCGTCTCGGTCATCACCAAGGGTTCCGTCGAGACCCTGGGGCTCAAGGTGGGCAGCAAGGCCTTTGCCGTGGTCAAGGCCTCCAGTGTCTTGATCGCCACCGAATAAGCGGTGGCACTAAGCCCTGGCCAATCTGGCTCAGGGCTTGGCGGGAACCTTCAATCTGGTCAAGGTGAGCTCTTCCAGGCCAGGGGTAGTTTTCGCCCCGGTTGCTTTGGCTTGGCTCACGATCAATCGGTCGTTCTTCAATTCCAGATTCACCTTGGCCTCCGGGTGCTTTGAATCAGTGCCGGCCACCGTGGCCTGATGGGGCCCGGTGGAGGTGAATCCCGTGCTGCTGATCGGCGTGACTTTGCCGTCGGGATCAGTGACGGTGCTGCCGTCCTTGGTGAAATCCCAGCGCAGGGCCCCCAGCTTGGCCTTGAGGAGTCCCGTGATCATCGAGCGTTGATCCGCGGGAATCGAGGCGAATTCCGGTGATTTAGCCATGTTCGCCAGGAGGGCGTCCTGGTCGACGACCCAGGAGCCCTTGAGGTCGTCGATGCTCAAAGCGGACGCTGCATTGGCGAGTCCGAGGGCGAGGAACAAGGCGGTGGTGATCGCGGATTTCATGGGATTAGGTTCTGCTGGGCCGGGGTCCCGGGGGTGGATTTCTTCGGAGTGGGGACACCAGGGCCCCACAAGCGGAGGGGGGTGACCTGATCCACCTCGTCGGCGTCCGCCGCTACCACTCTCAGGTTGTTGATCCCGGGCTTGAGGGTGACTGAGAAGCTGAACGAGCCGCCAGTCTTGTCAGTGGCGGGCCGCAAGTCGACTTTGTCCTCGTCCTGGAAGACGGTGACAAAGCGCAGGTTGTCATCCTTCACCTGGACGCTGATGGCCGCCTCGGTGCCCGTTACCGTGGCCACGGCGTCAATCTTCGGAGCGATGATGCTCTTACCCGCCACCGGCTGACCCACCGGGATGGTGATGCTGGTGACCAGGGCCGCCCGCCAGCGGGGATCCACCAGGCTGTCCTCGGGGAAGGTTTCCTGGGCGCCAAACTGCAGTTTGATCTTATCTGCGGTGAATTTCTGGGTGCGGACCTGTTCGGCGATGGTTACCGACACCGGGGCGGTGAAGGTGGCGCCGGGGGCTAGGATGCCGGCATCGAAGCGGGATTCCCCGAGTTGGACAAAGGCATCGTCTGCCTTGAACACCCGCAGGGTCACCGGGGCCGTGGGGCCATCCCCATCGTTGATCACCGAGACCTGGAGTCGTGCCGGTTCCCCGGGCTTGAGGGTCGCAGGATCGTCCAACTTCCAGGTGAAGCCCAGGTGGGGCCGGGGGGCGGCCACTACCCGTAGGCTCACGGGCAGCTTGGCCACCGGGGCGACGATGCCGTCCACCCGCAGCAGGAGGGTGAACCGTTCTTCACCGGCGAACATCCGGGGCGGAACCCGGAAGCGCAGGCTGGCTTCGGTGGCACCGGCGGCTGCCACCGAACCGACGATGACCTCTGATTCCCACAGCGGGCTGAACCGGTCGGCTTCCATCAGGCCATAAACCCGACCCACCGGGGCAGGTCCGGAATTGGTGATTTTGAACGTCAGTTCGGCGCTGGTCCCGGCGGTGACCTCGGCGGGACCGGTGTAGGCCACTTGGAGGGAATTGTCGGGAATAGCGGGCGTCGCCGGGCCCCAGGTGATGGGTTTCGCCAACTTGGCCAGGGCGGCGCCCAGGACCTGGGCTTCCTTTTCCCGGCGTTCCGCCACCGGGGCCTTGAGCTGTTCCAGCAGCCACTGCCGGGATTTACCTGCTTTCAGCGCATCGGCGGCCCCTTCGGCGAAGCCGGGCCGGGCGGTGGCGGCGGTCAGCAGGTCCACGGCCAGCAAGCCTTCCTGGTCCGGGGTGTAGTCCCGGGCGGACAGGTTGCTGCCTTTGATCTCCTCCTTGGATTTCCAGACTGCCAGCCAGCCCAATTCACCGGCGGTGGTGTGCTGATAGGCCTTGCGGTTGCCCAGGGCGAATTCCTCGTCTTCCTCGCGGGAGGACGAATAGGGCAGCAGGTCCAGGGTGCCGTCTTTGTGCAGGCTGCGCCGGACCAGGCGGATGTCCGGGTTCACCCCGACGTCCTGGATCGACACTCCACCGGGGAGCTGGTATTCCTGGATGGTCAATTTCAGGCGGGAACCATCCATCAACGGGCGCACGGTCTGGACCGAGCCCTTGCCGAAAGTGGTGGTGCCCAGGACCACCGCCCGGTCGTTGCGCTGGAGGGCGCCCGAGAGGATCTCGGCCGCACTGGCACTGCTGCCGCCGGTCAGGACCACCATCGGAATGTCCAGGAGCATGTTCCGGGCGCTGGTGGTGAAGATCTCCGGGTCGCCATCGATGGTCACGGTGCGAACGATCTCTTTGCCCCGGGGCAGGAAGAAATTGCCGATCACCTTGGCCTGATCCAGCAGGCCGCCGCCGTTGAAGCGCAGGTCGAGGATGAAGGCGGTGAGGGGACCCTGGGCCTTCAGGGCATCGATGGCCGCTTTCAGGTCCCGGGCGGTGTTGGCGTTGAACTCATCCATCCGGACGTAGCCCACACCGCTCTTTTCCCCCGGCGGGCGCCAGGCCCGCATGGTCGTGACTTGAACCAGATCCCGGACGATGGCCAAGTCCAAGGTCTGACCCTGTTTGCAGCGTTCCAAGGTGAGGTTCACGGTGGTGCCCTTGGGCCCCTTGATCCGTTTCACCGCCTGGTCGAGGGACAATCCGGCGGTGCGCTCGCCGTCGATCCCGACGATGATGTCACCGTCTTCGACCCCCGCGCGTTCTGCCGGGAAACCGGCCATCACCCGCTCGATGGCGACCACGCCGTCCTCTTGGGTCAGGTAGGCGCCGATGCCGAAAAATTCCCCGGCGATGTCCTCAGAGAAGCTCTTGGCCGGCTCCGGGGCGAACAGGACGGTGTGGGGATCCAGGCTGGCCAGGGCGCCGTTCACCAGGGCATAGGCCAGTTCACGCTTCCGGGTATCCACCAGGGTGGTGCCATCGATGACTTTGCGCACGGCCTCGATCTGGGCCATCGCCTCATCCAGGTTTGCTGGCTCGGGGGCGGTGAGGGTGGTGGTCTGGCCCTGGATCACCACGGTGATCTTGCCGCCGGTCCACCGGGTGTCGGCGGTGACCTCATACTGTTCCAGGTTCCGCAAGGCCCGTTCCACCATCAGCCGGGGATGGAAACGGGAGGGATCGTAGTAGTTGCTCTCCAGGAATTTGCCGATCCGGGGCGCCATGTCCGGGAAAGGTAATGGTTCCTCCGCCGCCCACCCGGACTGGGTACAGAGCGCCATGAGCAGGAACAGGGTGGGGGAGCAGGGCAGGGTGGGGCGTGGGAGCATGCTCTTCCTAGGACGTACGCAGTGTGAAGGACCTGTCAGGGTAGGAAGTACGGACTTTGCTACACCCTTTTCCGGGAAACCGAAGTACCACAGTGCCGCCACCGAGCCAGCCATGACCCACATGCCCTGTTTTGTCCCATTCTTTCTGGCTCTTTGCCTGGCGATGCGTCTGGTCGCCGCCGATCCGGTGGTTGTGGCCGTGGGCCAAGCGGATGCTCTGCGGGCCAGCAGCGAGGAACGGGTGATGAGGGAATACCGCCGGCTCATCGCCCGCCACGGCCAGGACCCCGACTGGCCCGAGGGCGTGCGTGTCACCTTTGCGGCCTTCCGTCGAAGCGATCGGTGCACCTTGGTGGATGATCTGGCCAACTATGCCGATGGGGTTAAGGACCCCGAAGCCCGGGCCCAGGTTCTGCTACGCTGTGCCTTCCAGGCCCATGAAGCCGGACGTGAAGCGACGCCATTTGAAGCAGCGGCCACCGCAGTCGTCCCGCCCGGTCCACCCCGGGCCAGGATCCTCCTCAGCCGGGTTCCCGGCAAGGATGGTGCCACCCAGGTGCTCCTCCTTCGGGCCGCCTTGGCCGAGGATCCCGTCAATCGGGAGATCCATCAGGCATTGATGCCCCTCCTGATCGAACAGGAGCGATGGGCCGAAGCGGTGGCCCTCGGCGAGGCCTGGCTGGCCCTGGACCCGGACGAACCCAGAAAGCTGAGCCTGGCCACCTTGCGCCTTCGCAATGGACAGGCGGAATTGGCCGGGTGCCAGGCCCGGGCCCTGTTCCGCGGCCCGGATCCCCGGCGGGGTGATGAAAACGCGGTCCTGGTGGCGGCCTGCGCCCTGCTGGCCCTGGGGCAGGAGGCCCAGGCCCAGGCCCTGGTGGAATCCTGCCCACCCGGACCCGAGGACCGCCGGCCATTCCAGCCCCTGCCCCCGGAGCATCTTCAACGGGTCCTTACCTGGAGTGCCCGGGTGGTCCAGGCCCGCCGGGCGAAAAGCGCTGACCACCGCCGCGAGTCCTGGGGTATCGACCCGGCAGACCCCGCCGTGGAGGACGCCCAGCGCCGGGCCGCCGGGGCCAAGGCCGAGGTCGCCCGGAATGCCCGCCGGGCCGCCGAGCAGGCCCGGGCCGAGCAATTGGTCGCCGCGGAACTGGCCGCCCGCTGTCCCGCTTGCACCGGGACCAGGCTCCGCCCAGTGCGTTGTCCGATCTGCGCCGGCAGCGGCCTGGAGGATGCCCTGGTCGCCACCGGGGAACGGCGCCAATCCAGAGAGGTGGAAGGGGCGTACCTGCGCTACCGAACCTGGCGGGACCGGAAGCCTTGCCGGACCTGCAGCGGTGAAGGACAGGTGCTCGGGAAATGCGAGGAGTGCGGAGGGACTGGT
>CANIXE010000138.1 GCA_947470885.1 Planctomycetota bacterium | reverse complement strand
GATGACGTTGATTCAGCGCGAAAGAACGGTGTTCTCCGCGCCTCCGCGCCTCCGCGCCTCCGCGCCTCCGCGTGAAAAATCCAATGCGGCATGTAGGTTAATTGTGTCTGAAAATCGCGAGTGGTGCGCAGCGGCAAGGCGCTTCAATCCGCGGCATGGCAGCGCCATGCGAGGATTGAAGCAACGCCGCAGATGCGCGCCAATCGCGATTTTCAGGTTCAGCGCCCGTAGCGGGCCAAGGCCTCCACCAGGGCGGTTTCCGCCGGCCAAGGCTGGCGGCGGGGATCGCTGATGGCGACGATGGAGCGGGTGATCTTCAGGTCAGACAGTGGCCAGGCCGCCAGTTCGCCCCGGCGGGTCTCCTTGCGCACCGTGGGCTCGGGCAGGATCGCCAGACCCAGGCCGGCGATGACCATGGCCTTGATCACCTCGGGGCTGTCGTGCTCCAGGGCGACCTTCAGTTCAATGTCCATTTGCAGCAGAGCGTCATCCAACAGCCGGCGGGTCACCGTACCCGATGGCAATAGCACGAAGTCTTCGTTCTGATACGTGGTGATGGATCGGCTGCGGCTGGTGTGGTGGATCGGCAGGACCAGGACCAGTTCTTCTTCCCATAGTTTGCGGATAGTCAGGTTCTCCATCTCGTGTTCGATGGCACACACCGCCAGGTCCAATTCGCCGCTGGCGACCATTTCAGGCAGGCGTTCACTGGTCCGGCAGACCAGGCGCAGATTCACCCGACGATTGGCCGCCAGATACGGCCGGAGGATCGCCGGCAAACAGTTCACCGCCACCGATTCGCTGGCCCCCAGGCGGACCCGGCCGGCGGTGGTACCGTTGGCGGCGGACAGGTTAGAGGACACCCGGGTGAGTTCCTCCAGCAACGGTCCGGCCCGATTCACCAGTTCCTCGCCGGCTCCGGTTAGGCGCACGGCCCGGCCGATCCGGTCGAAAACCTTGATTCCCAGGGCCCGTTCCAGGCCCTGGACCTGGCGACTGAGGGCCGGCTGGCTGAGTTCCAGCTCCAAAGCAGCCCGGGTAAAACTCCCCAGGCGGGCGACCGTCAAGGCCGCAAGAAGCTGATCGGTCTGGGGCAATTGCCCTTTGGACATCCGCAGATGTCCCTCCCGTTCGATGTTGCCGCGTTTGGGCGTTTCATTGGCCACGTGAGGCTCCATGCTATACCTTCCCCGCCGGATCAGGCGGTCTGGCCGGTGACGGCAGGAAGGATGATGCGGATGGGTAGGAAGCGGGCAACGCTCCAGGGGCGCCAGGACGAGGGGGGCCTTCCCCTGGGACAGCGCGGTGGGGCATTTCGGCCCAGCATGACCAGACGGGGTCCAGAAACCCCAGTGAAGTCCGTTCCGGCGACGCCGGTGGCCCCTCTGGCTTCGACCGCCAAGCCTGCTCCATCGGCGGATTCGCAGACCTCGTCATCCCGGCGGGATCATCGGGGTAAAAAGGAGCATCGGTCCCAGCGGGACGGCAATCGCCAGCGGAGTGGCAAAGGCCAATCCGGGGGCAACCCCCAGCGGGATCAGACGTCGCGGGAATCCGCGCCCCAGCGGGACCAAGCTCCTGCGCGTACCCCAGCGCCCCAGCGGGACCAAGCTCCTGTGCGTACCCCAGCGCCCCAGCGGGACCAAGCGCCAGCGCCGCGCCCCCCGGCGCCCCGCCAGCCGTCTGCCCCGGTGGCTTCCGTCGCGACCACTCCGGCGGGCGCCGATCCCATTGAAACCCGCTTCCTTGCCGCCCTCGCTGGCTTCGGTGCCCAGGGCGCTTCGTCCTTCGAACTCGCGGAATCCCTCGGAGATTCCAGCCTGGCCCGGGATGCCGGCGCGATCCTCCGGCGGATGGTCGCCCGGGGCCTGGTGCTGGAAAATCGCCCCGGCCGCTGGGCCGTGTCCGGCACCGGCAACGAATACCCGTCCATCCTCATTGAAGAAGGCGGCGCCCTCAAGGCACCCCTGGCGGATGGTCGGGTCGCCCCGGTGCATCCCCGCCACGCCATCGGCGCCAAGGCCGGGGACGTGGTCCAGGTCGGTCTGGGCGAGGACGGTCAGGCCATCGTCACCCGGATCCTCCGTCGGGTCGGCCGGGAAGTGGTCGGCACCATCGTCTTCAAGCCGGGTGGCCCGATCCTGGTGTGCGACAACCGCCGGGAAGGCTTCCTGCCGGTGAAATCCACATTCCCGGATTTCGACCGCACCTACCGGGCCGGCGACCGGTATGTCGGTGTGGTGGAGGTGGACAGCCGGGGCGAGGGCGGGGTGACCATCACCCGGGCCCTGCCCCCGGGTTCGCCGGAAGTCGTGGACTTCCGCTATGTTTGCCTGGCCCACGATCTGCCCGGCGAATTCACCGCCGAGGTGCTGGCGGAAGCCGAGGCCCACCCCAAGAAATGGCTGCTGGGCCGGGGTAAGGCCAAGCGGGAGGATCTGCGGAAAAAGCTGGTGTGGACCATCGATCCGGCCACCGCCAAGGACTTCGACGACGCCATCAGCCTGGAGCACAATGATGACGGCAACTGGATCCTCGGGGTCCACATCGCCGACGTCAGCCATTACGTGCGTGAAGGCGGTGCCGTCGATCTGGAAGCCACCACCCGGGGCACCAGCTGCTACCTGGTGAATCGGGTCATCCCGATGCTGCCGGAACGCCTGTCCAACGGCCTATGCAGCCTGGTGCCCAACGAGCCCCGGTACTGCCTGAGCGCCTTCCTGACCATCGACCGCCAGGGCACGCTGCTGCATACCCGTCTGGCGGAAACCCTGATCGAAAGCCGGCATCGCTTTACCTACGAAGAAGCGATGGACGTCCTGGTCAACAAGGACGCCAAGGGCAAGTGGCCCGCGGATGTCCGCAGTGCCGTGCAGGAGGTCGGCGGCATCGCCCAGATCCTGCGCAAAAACCGGGAAAAAGCCGGGGCATTGAACCTGTTCAGCGTCGAGCACCGGTTCAAGCTGGATGTCGATGGCGTGCCCATCGAGATCACCAAGGAAGCCAGCGACGCCAGCCACCAGCTGATCGAGGAATCGATGCTCCTGGCCAACCGGGCGGTGGCGGAATGGTTGGAACAGCAGGGTCTGCCCTGCGTCTACCGCCTCCATAGCGAACCGGATCCGGAACGCCTCGAACAATTCGCCACGGTCCTGGCCGCCTACGGCAAGGATCCCGGGGCGATGCGCACCCGCTTCGGCCTGCAACGCCTGCTGTTTGATTTGGCGAAGGAGCCGCCCGCCGCCCGGCTGGTGCTGAATTACCTGTGTTTGCGGGCCTTCAAGAAGGCCGTCTACGGCATTGAAAAAACCGGGCATTACGCCCTGGCGTTCGCCAGCTACGCCCACTTCACTAGCCCGATCCGCCGCTATCCCGACTTGATGGTCCACCGCCTGGTGAAGCGCGGCCTGAAGTTGAAGGATTACCTCCACACGGAAATCCGCCCTGGTTATCTGGATCCCTTGGCCAAGCAGTCCAGTTTCTTGGAACAGCGGGCGGAACAGGCGGAACGGGATCTCCACGCCCGTAAATCCGCGCGCTACCTGGCGAAGCGGATCGGCGAGGTCGTCCACGCCGTGGTTGCCACCGCCCATCCGGGGGGCCTGTCGGTCCACCTGCTGGATTGCGGCATGGAAGGCACGATTCCCCTCCGGGAACTGAAGGATGATTTCTACGACTACGATCAGAAGACCATGAGCCTGGTGGGCCGGCGCAGCCACAAGATCATCACCTGTGGTGCCGAAGTGGACGTGGTCATCGCCGCCGTGGATATCGAGCGCAACGACGTGGTATTCAGCTTGGACCGGGGCGTCGCCTCGATCCGGCCCCGGGCGGTTACGCCCCGGCAAGCCCCGGCCCGCCCGGCCGAGGGCCCCGCCCCCGTGGCGATCCCTGGGAAAGCGACGGTCAAGGCAGTTGCTCCGGTGCAGACCGTGGCTCCTGGCAAAGCCGTGGCGACCACCAAGGCGACGGTTCCGGTGGAGCCAGTGGAACCCGCCGAGGATGCCGAACCAGCACCACCGTCCACCGGGCGGGTCGGAGGCCGGCGGCCAGCCATCGATCCCACGGTGGACCGGCGGCGATTGCCGGATCGTTGGCGCTCGGGCGGTTCTTCGGAAAAATCCGCCAAAAGTTCCTCTGGGGACAAGGGCGGCCTGGGCGCTGGCCCCTTCAAGAAATCCGGCAAAACCGACCGCCTCAAGCCCAGCAAACAGGGCAAGCGCAAGGACCGGACAGAACCCGCCTTCCGGGGCGGCAAGCCGTTCGCCAAGGGCAAGGCCAAGGGGAAGCGCGGTCCGCGCTGAGGGGGATGCAGGGCGCCGCAATGGAACGCTGGAGGTCCATGACGGAGCTCTCTTTGCGGCGCCAGTCCGGTCGTCCGGTCGACACAGGCAAATTTCAACGGGATTTTCCATTGAGCGCTTGGTTTCAATGACGTCCCGACGACCGGACGACCGGACGACCGGACGTTTTTATTGAGGTACCCTGGAGGGGGATGCAGGGGGGCGTTGCGGTCCTGGTCTGAGCCGGATCATCCCCGGACCCTATGTCCCTCATCCCCTCCCTTGTCGACCTGCCCATGGGGTTGGGTGCCCACCTGGATGAATTGCGTCGGAGGTTAATGTGGCCGGTGATCACCGTGGCGGTGATCTTCGTCGCCAGCTTCGCCGCCCAGGGGTATACCAAGATGGCCATGGTCTGGCCCCTCCACCGGGCGGTGGCCATCGTTCCAGAGGATGCCAAGACCCTGAACTTGTCCACGGCACCGGATGCCCGGTTGCTGCGGGTGATGGAATTGGGGGAGAGCGCCACCACCGCCGCCACCATCAGTTTGTACTT
Source organism: Planctomycetota bacterium (assembly GCA_947470885.1). Lineage (GTDB taxonomy): Bacteria > Planctomycetota > UBA11346 > UBA11346 > UBA11346 > CAIUVD01. Next base: position 1,352 of record CANIXE010000138.1, on the reverse strand, counting down.
GGCGTTAGGCGTTGCCGCCCCGGTGATCTTGTACCATCTGTGGCAGTTTGTCGCGGTCGGTCTGACCACCAAAGAGCGCCGCCTGGCGTTCCTGTTCATCCCCGCTGGGGTGATTTGTTTTTACGTTGGGATGTTCTCCGGGTATTTTTGGGGGCTGCCGTATTTCTTCGCCTTCCTGATCAGCTTTGCCGCCTCGGATCCGACGATCATCATGGACGCCCTGCGCCAGCGCGAATACGTCGAGACCTTCTTCATGTGGACCCTGGCCTTCGGGGCGATCATGGACATCCCGTGGCTGGTGGTGGTGGTCGTTCGGGTGGGGATTGTCACGCCGGAACAACTGTCCAAAGGTCGGAAAATCGTGGTCATCATCTGCCTCTTGCTGGCGGCGGTAATCACCCCTGGCAGCGATGCGGCCAGTTTGATGGCGTTGTTCCTGCCCATGTGGTTGCTGTTTGAAAGCGGCCTGTTCATCAGCCGGTTTTTCCGCCCCGCCAATCCGTTGTTCAGCCTCTCTGCCCCGGACTACGACGACCAAGGTGACCCTCAATGACGCGTCCTGACGCCCGCCCCGCCGCCAAGTCCAGTGCCCAGCGGGTGGTGGTGGTGAAGATCGGTTCTAACAGTCTGGTGGATGCCCAGGGTCGGCTGGACGGGGCCTACCTGGATGCCGTGGCCGCGGATTTCGCCGCGGTCCAGGCTACGGGCCGCCAGGTGGTACTGGTGACCAGCGGCGCGGTGGCCACTGGGGTCTCCACCCTGGGCCTGGCCAGCCGTCCGCCGGGCCTACCGGAACGCCAGGCCCTGGCGGCCATCGGCCAGATCGGCCTAGTCCACCGCTGGCAGGCGGCCCTGGCGGCCCACGGCCTCCACGCCGCCCAGGTGCTGCTGACCTACGACGACTTCACCGATCGCCGGCGTTACCTGAACCTGGCGGCAACCTTCCGCGCCCTGGCGGATTTCGGGGCCATCCCGGTGATCAATGAAAACGACACCGTGGCGGTGGAGGAACTCACCGTCGGCGACAACGACCGGCTGAGTGGTCTGGTGGCCAGCCAGCTGGGGGCGGAACGGTTGATCCTCCTCACCGACATCGACGGGGTCTACGACGCCGATCCCCGTTCGAATCCCAGCGCCAAGCGCCTCAGCGAAATTCCGGTCATCACCGCCCAGGTACTGGCCGCCGCCGGTGGCGCGGGGGCCCGGGGTCGGGGCGGGATGCGCAGCAAGGTAGAGGCCGCCCGCCTGGCCGCCGGCGCCGGTGTCACCACCCACATCGCCCTCGCCCGGGAGCCCCGGGTGCTGTCTCGCCTGCTCGCGGGGGAGGACATTGGTACCCGGGTGCCCGGCCG
>CANIXE010000137.1 GCA_947470885.1 Planctomycetota bacterium | reverse complement strand
GCCCCATGGCTCACACCACCCCCCGCCCCCTGTCCGTCACCGACCCCGAACTGGCCGCCATCGTCCAGGCCGAAGCCGATCGCCAGCAGCACACGATCGAGCTGATTGCCTCGGAAAATATCGTGTCGACGGCCGTGATGGAGGCTCAGGGCAGCCTGCTGACCAACAAGTACGCCGAAGGCTATCCCGGGAAGCGTTACTACGGCGGCTGTGAGGAAGTGGACAAGGCCGAAGTCCTGGCGATTGCCCGCGCCCAGGCCCTCTTCAAGACCGACTACGCCGTCAACGTGCAGCCCCACTCGGGCAGCCAGGCCAACATGGCCGTGTACATGGCTGCGGGCCTGCAGAAGGGCGACAAGGTCCTGGGCATGTCCCTCGACCACGGCGGCCACCTGACCCACGGTTACAAGCTCAATTTCAGCGGCCTGGACTATACCATCCAGTCCTACGGCGTGACCCAGGGCGAGCAGGTCATCGACTACGACGAAGTCGAGCGCATCGCCACCGAGTTCCAGCCGAAGATGATCATTGCCGGCGCCTCGAACTACTCGCGCACCATCGATTTCGCCCGCTTCGCGGCCATCGCTAAGAAGGTCAACGCGGTGTTCTTTGTCGACATGGCCCACATCGCCGGCCTGGTCGCCGCCGGGCTGCACCCCAGCCCCTTCGGCCACGCGGACTTCGTCACCACCACGACCCACAAGACCCTGCGTGGCCCCCGTGGCGGCATGGTTTTTGCCCGCAACCCGGACCACATCAAGAAGATGAACAGCCGTGTTTTCCCGGGCATCCAGGGCGGTCCGCTGATGCACGTCATCGCCGCCAAGGCCGTTGCCTTCCGTGAGGCCCTCGCCCCCGAATTCACCGAGTACATGACCCGCGTGAAGGCCAGCGCCCACGCCATGGCCGAGGAATTCAAGAAGCTCGGCTGGTCGGTCGTGTCCAACGGCACCGACAACCACCTGTTCAGCCTCAACGTCATGTCCTATGGCGTGACCGGCAAGCAGGCCGAAGACCTCCTCCACGAGGTCGGCATCACGGTGAACAAGAACCTGATCCCCTTCGACCAGCAGCCCGCTCAGCAGGGCAGCGGCATCCGCATCGGCCTGCCGGCGATCTGCTCCCGCGGCTTCGGCGTGGCCGAGGCCGTGACCGTCGCCCGCCTGATCGACCGCACCCTCAAGCAGAAGGACGATGCCGCCGCCAAGGCCCAGGTCCGGGCTGAAGCCCGTGCCCTCTGCGACCGTTTCCCCATCTACTGAGAACCACCATGAAGCCCCTGCTCGCCGTCTTGGCGCTCCTTCCCTGCTCGGTAGCGGGGGCCATGGAATTGATGCCGATCAACGATCTGCGGGTCGGCGTCGGCGCCAGCCTGGGCACCACGGTTTCGGAAGAAGTCCGCACGGATACCACCAACGCGGACTACGACTGGACCGGCAACCACGGCATCACGGTTCGTTACGAAGTGGACTACTTCAACGGCCTATCCCGTCGTGGCGTCGCCAAGCCGGGCTTCATCTGGGGCGTCGGGGCACTGTATAGCGACACCGACATCCGCCCCTCGCGCTTCGAGCAGCGGGGCGGAGCCTCAGTGGTCAACGATCGCAAGCGACTTGGCCTGCAGTACCGCCAATACGGTGCCGCCCTCTACGCCGGTTACGCCACCCAGCCCCGCATCACCGAATACGGTGAGTGGAACCTGGAATTCCTGCCCGTGGCGCGCGGTGGCTACGCCTGGTCCGAGACGGTGGATGGCGCCAATGACCGCACCGAGGCCGGCGGCGGAAAATTCTGGGAAGGCGGCTTCCAGATCGGCTGGACCCTGGCGGACAAGGGCTGGCTGCTGAACATTTTCACCGGCTACGCCTACGGTGTGGCCGAGGTCCCCATCGATATTACCGGCGGCACCAGCACCCTGACCATCACCCGCTCGGCCCCTGAACTGGGCCTAACCGTAGGCGGCCGCTTCTAAACGAACAAAGGCCGCCTGGTCCTAGGACAGGCGGCCGACTGACATCGCAAGACTAACGAGAAAAGCCCGTGTCCCCAGGACACGGGCTTTCGCTTTGCGGGCGAATTCGCTACCGAGGCTCAGCCGCGGGCGCGGATAGCCTCAGCGCGCTCGGCTTCGCGGCGCTTGACGATGCGCTTGCCTTCGCGGCGCTTGGTCTCGCTGGGCTTCTCGTAAAAGAGGTTCTTCTTGATGTCCTTGACCAGACCTTCCTTCTCACAGCGCTTCTTGAAGCGGCGGATGGTCTTCTCGAGGGGTTCACCGTTACGGGCTTCGACGCGAATCATGCGGCATCCTTATGAAGGGGGAGTGATGCTAAGAACTTTTTGACCTTGGCAAGACGAATCCTGAATCGCCAGAGGTGGTGACGAAACCTAACCAAGGGCTGGACGGGTATCGGTAGGTGACAGCAAGGATGACGAAACGGAGCAATAGCAGCGCTATTGCGAGTGGAGTCAGACGCCGCTGACGCCTATCGAGACCCGTTCAGACCGCCGGGCGAGGTTTTTTCACCACCTCTTAGGTCGTCTCCAGGCCCCGGGCCATCAGGATCTTGCCAGAGCGGACCTGCTCGACGATGGCGAAGGGCTTCAGGAGGGCCATGAAGGCGTCGAGCTTGTCGCTCTCGCCCTCGACCCGCAGGATCAGGCTGCTGGCCGCGTAATCGACGACCTTGGCCCGGTAATGCTCGGCGATCTGGAGGATCTCGGTGCGCTCCTTGAGGTTGACCTTGAGCTTCACCAGGGCCAGTTCGCTTTCGATGACCGCCTGGCCGGTGTGGTCGATGGCGTGGACGACATCAATCAGCTTCTCCAACTGTTTGACGATCTGCTCCAGATTCTCGGGATCGCCCGAGCAGGTGATGGTCATGCGGCTGAATTCGCCGGGCTGGGCGTCGTACTCGGGCACCGACAGGGCCGGGCTGACGACCAGGGACTCGATGTTGTAGCCGCGACGGCTGAAAATCAGGGTCACGCGGGTCAACACGCCGGGCTTATTGCGAACGAGCAGAGAGATGGTGTGCAAGGTGGGGGCAGTCATGGGGTTCTCGCGCAGGAGGTCAGGGGAATAGAGCGCGACGCGGATCAGGTCGATCCGGTCGGCTTCTCCATCTTCACCTTGGGCTTTTCGACGATCATGCCGGTCAGGGCAGCGCCGGCCGGGATCATCGGGAAGACGTTGTCTTCCTTGACGACCTCGGCCTCGATGAGGCACGGTCCGGACTGGGCATTGGCCCACTTGATCGCCTTGTCGACATCACCCGAGCGCTTGATGCGCTTGGCCTTGACGCCGTAGGCCTCCGCAAGCTTCACGAAATCCGGATTCCCTTCGAGATCCGCGCCGGACAGACGGTTGTCGAAGAACAACTCCTGCCACTGGCGGATCATGCCCAGGTAACGGTTGTTGATGATCAGGATCTTGACCGGGACCTTCTGCAGCAAAGCCGTGGACAGCTCGCAGAGGGTCATCTGGAAGCCGCCATCACCGACCACGCACCACGCGGGCTTACCCGTGGCCATAGCCGCACCGATGGCCGCCGGAAAGCCGAAGCCCATGGTGCCCGCACCGCCCGAGGACAGCCAATAACGGTTCTTGGTCGTCAGGCAGAACTGGGCCGCCCACATCTGGTGCTGGCCGACGTCGGTGCTGATGATGGCGTCCCGGCCGCCCAACTTATCGAGGCGGTCAAGAACGTGCTGGGCCCGCAGGCCACCCTTCTTCGGGTACTTGAGGGGGTACTGCTTGCGCCAGCCCTGGATGTCCCGCAGCCAGTCGGCGGTGTCGGCCTTCTTCACCAGGGGCAGCAGGTCCTCGATGACCAACTTGGCATCACCGGCGATGCTGACGTGGGGCTTGATGATCTTGCCGAACTCGGCGACGTCGATGTCGACGTGGATCTTGATCGCGTCCTTGCAGAACTCCGAAAGTTTGCCGGTAATGCGGTCATCCCACCGGGCACCGATGGCCATGATCAGGTCGCAGCCCGACACCGTCTTGTTGGCGTAGGCCGTGCCGTGCATGCCCAGCATGCCCTGGTGGAGGGGATGGTCCTCGGCGACCGCGCCCTTGCCGAGCAGGGTGTTGACGATGGGCGCCTGCAGTTTCTCGGCCAACTGGAGGATCGCCTTGCCAGCGCCAGAAATGACGGCCCCGTGGCCGACGTAGAGAACCGGCTTCTTGGCCTTCATCAGGTAGGCTGCTGCCTGGGCAATCAGGGCCTGGTCGCCACGGCCCGGAATCTTGTAGCCCGGCAGGTTGACGGAGTCGACGAAGGGCGCCGAGCACGGGCCCTGGGTGATGTCCTTGGGCAGGTCGATCAGGACCGGACCCGGACGGCCGGTGGTCGCGATGTACCAGGCCTCTTTCATAACCCGGGGAATGTCGGCGGCGTTCTTGACCAGATAGCTGTGCTTGACGACCGGATAGGTAATGCCGGTGGTGTCCGCCTCCTGGAAGGCGTCCTTGCCAAGCATCGGACTGATGGTCTGGCCCGTCAGGACGATCATCGGGACCGAATCCATGAGGGCCGTCAGCAGACCGGTGACGCAATTGGTGGCCCCCGGCCCGGAGGTGACGAGGACCACGCCCGGCCGGCCCGAAGCCCGAGCATAGCCATCGGCCATGTGGGTGGCCCCCTGTTCGTGGCGGGTCATGACCAATTTGATCTTGGAATCGATCAGCGCATCAAAGATCGGCATGGCTGCGCCGCCGGAGTAGCCGTAAATGACGTCCACACCCTCGCGTTCGAGGCAACGGATGACGACTTCACCGCCAGTTGGGATCTTTTGGCTCATGATACGGCTCCTGGGCACCTCCATCATCGGGAGTGCGGGGCATGACCGTAGCGAATTTTCGGTCCCGTCAACCATTCTCAACCGACAGAGCCCGCCATTATCAATAAATTACCCCATAAATCGAATGGTCATGGCCGATCGACTGTCGAATCCGGGGCTTTTTGGTCCGAAGTTGAGCCTTCGTGAGCGGTCGGGGTCACAAAACCCTTCGCCTCGTTGTACTTTCGGCTCGACCCTCGGAACTCCTCGACGGGATACTTGAGCCGGGCCTTGGCCAGCTTCCGAGCAAAGGCCGCCGTCAGATCGACGCCACTGCGATCCGCCAGGCGGATCAGGAGGGTGAAGACATCGGCAATCTCGTCATCCCAGGCCTGCTTCTTCTCGGGGGCGATGAGATTCGCGCCGTCCCCATCCCAACGGACCAGATCCGCGACCTCCCCCAGCTCGGACATCACGGCTAACAGCAGATTGCGGGGGCTATGGAAGCGCTGCCACTCCCGCTCATCGGCAAAGGTCTGCACTTCCGCCCGGATGTCTTCCAGGTCGCGGGGGGTAAAGGCCATGTTCGCCTCCTCACACGGGGATTATGCCAGCAGCGCCAACTCGCCCGCGTCAAACGAGCGCTCACAGTAGGCGCAGCGGACCGTCAACGGGTTGGCCACGACCACACCAAAGCGGGTCGGCCAGCGTTCGTGATTGGTCACGCAATTGGGATTGGCGCAGCGGGCGATGTCATCGAACCACGGCGGCACCTCCACCTGCTGCTTCGAGATCACCTGATAATTGCGGATGATGCAAATGGTGGCGCTGGGGGCGATCAGGGCCAGGGCGCTGGCATCCCGACCGACGATTTCCCGACCACTAATCTTAACCACGCCTTTGCGACCAACTCGGGAGGAGCGCAGATTGATGCCGATGAACACCTGATCATCCCCCTGGGCCAGCAGGTTGGCCACCTTCAGGGTCATGTCGGCGGGAATGTGGTCGATCACCGTGCCATTGGCGATGGCTTCGACCTGACGGACGTGGGCGGGATCGACGATCGACATCAGCAGGCTCCCGTGACCAGGGCGACCAGGGCTTGGCGAACCGGAATGCCGTTCCCCGCCTGCTGGAAGTAGTGGGCATGCACCGTGGCATCCACGTCCTGGGCGATTTCATTCACCCGGGGCAGGGGGTGCAGAATGCGCAGGGCCGGCTTTGCGGATTTGAGCATCGCCGCCGTGATCCGGTAACTGGCCTTAATGTGGTCAAACTCGAGGGGATCCGGGAAGCGCTCTTCCTGGAGCCGCGTCATGTAGAGGACATCCGCCTCTTCCACCGCCTCCTGCAGGCTGGCGCAGGGCGTCACGGTGACGCCGAAGGCCTTGGCCTCGGCCAAGTGGTGCTCG
>CANIXE010000136.1 GCA_947470885.1 Planctomycetota bacterium | reverse complement strand
TGGGCCAGCAACAGGCCGGCATCCTGGCCGGCTTCGCTGAGCATCCCCAGGGCGGGGGCGGCGGCGGAGGGGTGGTCGACCCGCTCCTGGGCCTCGGTCACCCGGGCCCGGGCGGCATCGATGATCCAGGCTGGGACCAACAGGCCGCTGAGCACGCCGGCCGCGCCGCCGATTAGGCCCAGCAATCCCGCGAGTTCATCGCCCTTCAGCCAATAGCCCAGGCCACCGGCGGCAGCGCTGGCGGCCACGGCGGCAAGGGCGCTCCCCAACAGCAGGGAACGACGGGCAGGGGCAGTGGCAAGGACCTCGGGAACAGGCATGGGGCGTGGTTGTCTGCCGATGGGACGGCGGTCCAGGGGCGGGCTTTCCGGGCTTTTGCCGGGCGGCAGGTACACCCGTCAGCGAGGTCGGAACGAATGCATCGGATGCATCCCGACCTGCCCTGGGCATGGAGGATGGCCCCAGCCAACCGGGCGGCTCACACCGGAGCCGTGAGCACGCTGGCGGAGAACGAACGGGTGAAACCGCAGCCCTGGTACAGACGGATGGCGGGACGGTTATCCCCCAGGACTTCCAGGCCCATCACCGAGGCTCCGCGGCGGGCTTCCAGGGCGCAGACCCCGACCAACAGGCGGCGAGACCAGCCCTTGCCCCGCCAGGGGGTCCCCACGGCGATGAGGTTCAGCCAGACCCGGCTGCCCGCCCCGTGGACGGCGGCGGCCCCGGCGATCCGTTCCTGGTCATGGATCAAGTAATGGCGGTAACCTTCCTTGGTCCGCACCGCCAGGCCCTTGCTGGCATGGTCGCTTTCCGGAAAGGCTTCGCTGAGGATCTGGGCGACCACGCCCTGGTCCGCCTTCAAGACCGCTTCTACGGCGGATTCCTGAGGCAAGTCGCCCCCGAGGATCCGCTCATAGACCACATCGTCCTTCCACCGGGTGAAGCCCTGGGCGAGGTAGGCTGTGCGCAATTCCCGGTTCCGCTGGTCGATCAGGGTGCGTACCGAGGTGAATCCCGCAGACCCCAAGGCGGCCCGGGCCTGGGCGACCAGGGCCCGGGCGGTGGCGGAATGGGGGCCGTCCACCGTGGCCGGACCCCACAGGGTCGCCTGTTCGGCGCTGTACGGGCAGACCGCCAGAACCCCGTGGAGGGAGGTGGCGCTGGCCGCCACCAGCACCGCGCTGCACGCCCGCAGGTCTTCGGCCAGGGGCACCTGCCCCATCCGGGACGGGTGCCCGCACACCAGGTGGTGCTGCCCGGGGGAAGCCGCAGCGAAGGCGGCCAGGGCCGCTGAAGCCAATTCCGGACGCTGGTCCAAATCGCCGAAACGCAGGGCCCCGGACAGGCTACCGAGGGTTCCGGCGGTCCGGGGTCCGGGCCGTTGGGCGTGGTGGGGGGTGACGACCATGGGATGCCGTCAGTAAACCACCGATTTCCGATGCACGCAAGCCGGGGCCTCGTCCGTTGGCCCTCGGCGGGCCTTCAATCTTCACGGATTCTTCACCTGGGATTCGCCAAGTCTTTGTTGCTGGGACCAACGTTCCCACCCAACCGATCCCCAACCTCACGGAGCTTCCATGCGCCCTGCGTCCACTGCCGCCCTCCTCGCCCTGCCCGTCGCTGCGGTGCTCCTCCTCGCCGGTTGCGGCGAGCCCCGGACCGTTGGTGAGATCCAGGTCCAGGGCAGCGTCAGCAGCTACAATTTTTACGCGGAATACCGTGAAGTCCGGCCCAGCGGCAAGGACAAGGTCTACCTGCTGACCGACCCCAAGACCGTCGAGGCCTTCGCCGCCGGCGCCCGGGAACTGCCCCTGTCCAAGACCATGATTGGTGCCGGTCCCAACAAAGAGACCCTGGTCATCGAACAGGTGAAGGATGAGCAGGTCAATGCCGTCGAAACCCAGCGCGACCTGGCCATCTTCATGGCCAAGACCCCGGTGAAGGCGCCTGCAGCCGCTGCGGCTCCGGCCGCCAAGTAAGCTGAAAAACCTGGGGGGCTGGGTCGGTCCAGCCCCCTAATATATTTTTTTCGGGCGCTGCGGGGGGAGAAGCTCCTTCCGTGGTTGCTTCGTTGGTGGACGTCCTGGGTGCTCCGGCGGTGTCGTGGTGGCCCAAATCCTGCTTTGTCCTGGCGACCCGGACGCTGATCGTTCCCCTCAGGAGACAGCCATGCATCCGGTCCTCAGTAAATCCGCCATCATCTGCGATATGGATGGAGTCATCTACCACGGCAATCGCCTGCTGCCCGGGGTGACCAGCCTGGTGAAGTTCTTCCACGACCACGACAAACGCTTCCTGTTCCTCACCAACTCCAGCGAACGCAGCCCCCGGGAATTGGCTCAGAAACTCGCCCGCCTGGGGGTGGAGGTGTCGGAGGACCACTTCTACACCAGTGCCCTGGCCACCGCGGCTTTCCTGTCGTCCCAGATGCCCGGTTGCAGCGTCTACGCCATCGGCGATGCCGGTCTGCTGAACGCCCTGTACGACGCCGGGTTGACCATGAACGACGTCAATCCCGACTACGTGGTGGTGGGGGAATCCCGCAGCTACGGCTACGAGAAGATCGAGAAGGCCATCCGCCTGGTCCTGGGGGGCGCCCGGCTGATCGGCACCAATCCTGATTTGACCGGTCCCACGGAATCCGGCCTGGTCCCCGCCTGCGGCGCCCTGGTGGCCCCCATCGAATTGGCCACCGGACGGAAGGCCTATTTCGTCGGCAAGCCCAATCCATTGATGATGCGCAACGCCATCAAGCGCCTGGGGGTGAAGCCCGAGGACACGGTGATCGTCGGCGACCGGATGGATACCGACATCATCGCCGGCATCGAAAGTGAGATCGAGACTTGCCTGGTGCTTTCCGGCGTGACCGCCCGGGAGGACGTGGCCCGTTTCCCCTTCCGCCCCCACTACATCGCCACTGGGGTAGCTGAAATCATGGGGGAATGAACGCGCGGAGAGACAAGGGGTGACAAAGCCCTGGGTTCCGTCCGAGCGGTGCCATCGGCATGCCCAGCATGGCACCCGACAGGTGGTTCAGGATGTTTGGCCGTGGTTTTCGCCGTGGATTTGGCCAAAAAGAAACCCCGGGAGTTACCCCGGGGTTCTTCGTTGGCGGACAGGGGGGGATTCGAACCCCCGAACGAGTTTCCCCGTTGCGCGCTTTCCAAGCGCGTGCCTTCGGCCGCTCAGCCACCTGTCCTGATTCGCGGAACTTCCACGAAGGGGCGGGAGCTTGGTCCCATTCCTGGCGCGGTCAACCCCGGTGCATCAACCCGTCAGGGGACCTCAATGAAAACGTCCGGTCGTCCGGTCGTCATTGTCGCCAAATGTTCAGCGGGAATATCCGAAAGACTCACTGCTGGTGGACGACCGGACTGGCGCCGCAAAGAGTGCTCCGTCATGGACATCCAGCGTTCCATTGCGGCGCCCTGGTCAACCCGTGGCGGCCCGGATGGCCCGGTCGGCTTCCATCCCCGGCGCGGGGAGGGCCACCGTGGCCAGGAGCTTGTCGATGATCGCGTCGGCGTTGAGGCCCTGGGCCTCGGCCTCGTAGCCGGGTTGCAGGCGGTGGCGCAGCACCGGGTGGGCCAGGGCTTTTATGTCGTCCAAGCTGACGAACGGCCGGCCATGCAGCGCGGCCCGGGCCTTGGCGCCCAGGAGGAGGGACTGGCCCGCCCGGGGGCCGGCGCCCCAGCGCAGCAGGGGGGCGATCTGGGGGTGGCCGCCCTGGGTCAGGGGCCTGGTGGCCCGGACCAGGGCCAGGGCGAAGCGGGCGATGTCGTTTGCCACCGCGATGTCCCGGACCTTGCCCTGGAGGGCGATCAGCTGGGCGGCGTCCAGCACGGGATTCACCGTGGCTTTGCCGTTGCCGGTGGTGCGGGTGATGATCTGCAGCTCTTCGGCTTCGCTGGGGTAGCCGACGGTGACCTTCAGCAGGAAACGGTCGAGCTGGGCCTCCGGCAGGGGGTAGGTGCCCTCCTGTTCGATGGGGTTCTGGGTGGCCAGGACGAAGAACGGCTCGGGCAGGGGCCGGCGTTCGCCGCCGGCGCTGACCTGGCGCTCCTGCATGGCTTCCAACAGGGCGGCCTGGGTCTTGGGCGGGGCGCGGTTGATTTCGTCGGCGAGGACCACCGAGGCGAACACCGGGCCGGGGACGAACACCAGGGAACGGTGGCCGCTGGCCTTGTCCTCCCGGATCAGTTCGGTGCCGGTGATGTCGGCGGGCATCAGGTCGGGGGTGAACTGGATGCGGCTGAAACTCAGGCCGGTGGCCCGGGCCACGGTGGACACCAGGAGGGTCTTGGCCAGGCCGGGGACGCCTTCGATCAGGGCATGGCCCCCGGCGGCGAGGGCGATCAGGACCTGTTCGACCACGGCATCCTGGCCCACCACCACCTGGGCGAGTTCCCGGCGCAAGGTGGCAAGGGCGGCGGCGAGGGCGGCGGAATCCGGGTTGGCGTCGGTCATGGGGCGCAGGGTGCAACGGGCCGGGGCGACTCAATGAAAACGTCCGGTCGTCCGGACAGGCGCCGCTTCGGCGCCTCAGGTCCACCTTTCCCTTCGCAGTCTTGGCCCACCATGCGCCGCCATGGCCAACCCCGGTGCATATCTAGCGGAATTGCGTCGGCGGCTGCGGGTCGTGGTCGCCCTCGACGGTTTGAGCCGGCTGATAGCCCTGGCCACCACTCTAGTGCTGGCGGGTGTGGCCATCGATTGGGCCTGGCGGTTGCCCGGGGGCGCCCGGTTGGTGGTGCTGCTGGTGACCGTTGCTGCAGTGATTGCGGTGATTCGCGCCAGATTATGGCGGCCTTTGGCCCAGGATCTGTCGGATCGGGCGCTGGCGGCATTTGCCGAGCGTCGGGTACCCGCCCTGGGAGGGCGCTTGAGCACCCTGGTGGCGGGCATCGACCTGGGGGCACGGGAATCCGCGGTGCTGGCGGCGGCGCTGCCCCCGGTGGCGAGCCTGGTGCCGGCGCCCCGCCTGGTCCGGGATCTCTTCCTCGCAGTCTTGGCCCTGGGGGTGGCGGTAGCAATTTCAGCGGTGGATCCCGGGGTGGCGACGGCGGGTCTGCGCCGGTTCATGCTGCCCCTGGGGACCACGGAATATTTGCGCCGGACCAGCATCGAGATCAGTGTGGAACGTCCGGTGGTGCCCATGGATGAAGCGGTGGCCGTGCGCGTGGCCCGCCATCATCCGGATGCGGGCTTCACCGCCCCGGTGGAATTGCGCTGGGAAGGCCCGGCGGCTCCCGGCGGTCGCCGGCTGCCCGGGCTTAGCGGCAGCCAATGGACCACCGCCCTGCCCCTGCTCCTGGGCCGGTGGACCATCGAGGCCCAGTGCGCCGATGCCCTGCCCGTCAGCGTCAACGTGTTGGTGGTTCGTCGTCCGGAATTGCAGGCGGCCAAGGCCAAGGTCGTGCCCCCAGCGTATTCTGGACGGGCAGCTGAAGAATTGGCGGTGCTGCCGGGCAGCGTCCTCGCCGGGACGCGAATCGCCCTGACCGTGAACTTCCGCCATGATGCCGGCCGCACCCCGGCCACGGTGGCATTGCGCTACCGCAATGCCGTGGTGCCGGTGCAACTTGGCCCCGAGGGAGCCACGGCGGAAGTGACCATCACCGAGCCGGGGGATCTGCTGGTGGATGCGGCGGATGCCGATGGCATCGCCCTGGCCAGTGCCGCCCGCTTCCCCATTGCCGTGGTCGCCGACCGGGCGCCGGTGGTGGCATTGAGCGGCCCCCGCCCCCGGGAAGCCGTGGTGCCCCAGGCCACCGTGGAAATTCAGGTGTCCGCTAGCGACGATCTGGGCTTGGCGTCACTGAACCTGCGGGCCAATGACAAGGAGCTGATCGCCTGGCCGGATGCCGCCGGTGGCCTGGCGGCCCAGCGGACCCGCAGCGTGCCTGTGGCGGAATTGGCGGGTGAAGGCGGCGAAATCGCCTTCACCGCCGAGGCCCGGGATGCCAACGATGTCACCGGCCCGGGGATCGGCAAAAGCGAACCCCTCACGTTGCGCGTGGTGGGAGCCGAAGCCCTGCGCCAGGAATTGGACCGCCTGCTGGGGGAGGCCCGGGATCGGGTGATCCAGGCCCGGGAATCCACCGCCGCTGCCCGGGCCAAGGCGGAAACCGCCGATGCGCCCCGGCGGGCCGCTGCCCAGGCCGCCACCACCGCCGTGGGAATCTTGGACCAGGTGCTCCGCCGGTGGGC
>CANIXE010000135.1 GCA_947470885.1 Planctomycetota bacterium | reverse complement strand
TCGCAGGCAATCAGCCTGCGACCGGCTCCGTTGCGGTCAATTCGACAAGCGATCCACCAGCGGCCGAAACAGACTGCTTCACGGAACCCGTGGCGCGATGAACTGTGATTTTGACAGGACGGGTAACCGCCTCTTTACCAACGAGCTTCACCAATTGTCCTGGACGCACCAAACCAGCGGTTTCCAAAGCAGCTACCGTAATATCACCGGCGATCAGCTGAAGGGCCTTACCGATGTTCACAGGACGATAGGTAACCGTGTGGGCGAAATTGCTGAAACCACGTTTGGGAATGCGCATCCAGAAGGGCTTCTGGCCGCCTTCAAACATCGGACCGCGATTCTTGCCGCCGGTACGAGAGCCTTCACCCTTGCTACCACGGCCACCGGTCTTACCCAGCCCGCTGCCCAAACCACGTCCAACACGACGACGCTGCTGACGACCCGTATCAGTGGTCAGAAATTCGTTAAAGCTCACAGGATCACCCCACGCAGTTCCTGGTACTGCTCCTTGGTGCGCAGCTGGGACAATGCGTCCAGCGTCGCCCGGATCAGATTCACAGGATTATGATTACCGTAGCACTTGGTCAGGATATTGTGGACGCCGGCTTTCTCCAGAACGGAGCGAACACTGCGACCAGCAATTACACCCGTTCCATCAGCGGCAGGGATCAAGCGCACGCGGGAGGAACCAAAACGGCCCTCGACCTCGTGGGGAATGGTCCCAGCAACGATAGGATAAGGACGAACTCCCTTTTCCCCATCACGAACTGCCTTGTCGATCGAGCTGGCCACTTCTTTGGCCTTGCCCTTACCGTAACCAACCTTGCCCTTTTCATCACCCAGGACGACAAAAGCAGCGAAGCTGAAACGCTTGCCACCCTTTACGACCTTGGCGCAGCGGTTGATCCGGACCACGTCTTCTTTGTAGAGCTTGGAGCGGGACTCACGAGCTTGGGCCGGACGACGCTCACGGCGACCGCCCTGTTCACCGGCGCTAGCGCCGGCTTCATTGCCCTTACCACCCTGGCCCGGAGGGCCTCCACGTGTCTTGATCATAGCTGAGATTCCTCTGGCACTCCGCAACCGCCTGTCATTAGGGACCGGTCTGGAGGGGGCGAGATGTTAAGTGGTGAATTAGAATTGCAACCCGCTGGCGCGGGCTCCTTCAGCCAAAGCTTCGAGGCGTCCACCGTAACGGCGACCGTTACGGTCGAACACGACCTGGGCAACGCCACCGGCCAAAGCCTTCTTGCCGAGTGCCTCACCGACGACCTTGGCGATCTCAGAAGGTTTCAGATCCTTGATCTGGACTTCGATATCCTTCGACAGACTGCTGGCGGCGAACAGGGTCTTGCCCTGGACATCGTCGATGATCTGGCCGTAGATATGCTTCTCGCTGCGGTAAACCGACAGACGAGGACGTTCGGTGCTTCCGTAGACGCGCTTCCGAATGCGCATTTTCTTGGTGGCGATGGCCGCCCGTTTTGCCTTGTTCTGGTCCATATCGTATTCCTTGATGCTAACTACAGAGAGGAGTGTGCTGGACGAGATTACTTCTTGGCGCCGGCGCCGGCGGCAGACTTGCCAGCCTTCTTGCGTACGACCTCACCAGCATAGCGGACACCCTTGCCCTTGTAGGGCTCAGGCTTGCGGGCGGCGCGGATGTCAGCAGCGACCTGACCAACTAGGGCCTTGTCCAATCCGCTCACATTCACATGGGTCTGATCCGGAACCGTCACGGTGATGCCGGTGGGGATCTCAACCTCGATGGTGTTGGCGAAACCAACATTCAGATTCAGCTTTTTGCCCTGAAGAACAGCGCGGTAACCGACGCCCACGATCTCGAGGGACTTGCTGTAACCTTCGGTTACACCCTTGATATGGTTCTTGATGGCAGCACGAGTTGTTCCGTGCATGGCCTTCGTTTGCTTGAGGTCATCCGACCGGCTGACCGTGACCTGAGCACCCTCGACCTTGGCACCGATACCGGCCGCCAGAGCGACGTTCAAGGATCCCTTGGGACCCTTGACCGTCAACGTCTGACCGCTGACCGTGACTTGGACGCCGGTGGGGAGGACGATGGGGAGCTTGCCGATGCGACTCATGATGAATTCCGATGCCGAGACGATGAGGATCAGGGATGAGCGGTCAGTTCACTTGACGACGCAGAGGATTTCGCCGCCGATTTTCTGCTTGCGGCAGACCCGGTCGGAAAGAATTCCCTTCGACGTGGACAGGATGGAAATACCAAAGCCACGCATGACCGGACGAAGTTCACCGCTACCGGAGTACTGGCGCAGACCCGGGGTACTAACGCGATCGATATGATGAATGACCGCCTCGCCGCTCGTACCGTACTTCAGGGTGATCTGAACCGTCTTCGCCGGCTTGGTGTCGAGCACATCAAAACCGATGATGTAGCCTTCATCCTTCAGCACCTGGCAGATGCCGGTCTTGATGGCCGAGAACGGCACGGTGACGGACTTCTTGTTGGCGGACAGTCCGTTACGGATGACGGTCAACATGTCAGCGATGGGATCGGTGCAGCTCATGGTCAGTTCAGCTCAGGTTGGGGTTCGCGGCAGGTCCGTAGATTACCAGGAGGCCTTGGTCACACCGGGCAGGACAGCCTGGTGGGCAAGCAGGCGCAGCGCGTTGCGGCAGATGCCGAACTTGCGCAGATTGCCCTGGCTACGGCCAGTCAGGGAGCAGCGCAGACGGTAGCGGGTCGGCGAGCTGTTGGTCGGCAGCAGGTCAAGGGCAGCCCGGGCCTCCATGCGTTCTTCCAGGCTCAGCTTCAGGTCCTTGCTGCGATCACGCAGAGCCTCGCGCTGGACACGGAACTTGTCGCACAGCTTCTTGACAGCTTCATTGCGATTGATGCGGGATTTCTTGGCCATGATGGTATCCTTTGCAGATCCCGGTTTACTTTTCGCGGAAGGGCATGCGCAACGCCTTGAGCACATCGCGGCTCACGGCGTCGGTGCTGTTCCGGAAGCAGATCGTGATATTGAGACCCTGGTTGTGCTCCAGCTTCTCAAGGACGATTTCCTGGAACAGGGCCTGCTCACGCAAGCCCATATTGTAGTTACCGCGACCGTCAAAGCCCTTGGGGCTGAGACCACGGAAGTCCTTGATGCGAGGCACAGCCAAATTGATGAGCTTGTCAAGGAAGGCCCACATGCGTTCACCGCGCAGGGTGACGTGGCAACCGATCTTCACACCGATTCGGGTTTTGAAGTTGGCCACCGCCTTCTTCGCCTTGGTGATCGCCACCTTCTGACCAGCGATCTGGGTCAGATGTTCGGAGACGACGTTCAGGATCTGGCCATCGGCGACAGCGCGGCCGACACCCATGCTCAGACAGATCTTGTCGATCTTCGGACCCGCCAAGCGATTCTTCACGCCGTGGGTCACTAGGATGGCGGGAAGCTGCTCCTGGTAGAGCTGCTTGGATGTCTTCTGGAGGTTGCTCATGGCTCTTGCTGGAATCCTGGTTCGATCGTCCGAGGTCTGCTCAGATACAGATTATTTCGGGGACGCTTCGAAACGGTGGTTGGACTTTTTGGCCACACGGACGACGCCGGCAGCGGTGCGTTCACGACGGACGCGGGTAGCCTTATTGGTCGTGGGATCAAGCAGGGCAAGCTTCGAAACATGGAGAGGCCGCAGTTTTTGCTGGCGTCCACCTTCGATGTTGGCCTGGGGATTGGCCTTGACGTGCTTGGTATCATAGATCGCGGCATCGCCTTCGACCAAGGCCCTGAGCTCGCTCGGGAACACCTTGATCACGGTACCAGTCTTGCCCTTGGTGTCGCCGCTCAGCACAACGACCTTGTCGCCGGTGCGGATATGGATCTTTTGGACCTTCGTGGGCGCGGGCTTTTTAACCTTGCTGGGCATGATCTTCTCGTCTTCTCGGTGAATGCTTGGGTGGTCTTCGGTCAGCGGGGCGGAAGTTCTATCAGACCACTTCAGGAGCCAAGCTGATAATCTTCATGAAATTCCTGCCGCGCAGCTCACGGGCCACTGGGCCGAAAATACGCGACCCGACCGGGTTGTTATCCTTGTCGAGGAGAACGATCGCATTGTTGTCGAAGCGGACATAGCTGCCGTCTTCACGACGGATCGGGGCCGCGGTGCGGACGATCACGCCCTTGACGACCGCCTTCTGCTTCACATCGCTGGTCGGAATCGCCTTCTTGATGGCGACCACGATGATGTCGCCCACAGAGGCGTAACGGCGGTGCGATCCGCCGAGGACCTTGATGCACATCGCCTTCTTGGCGCCGCTGTTGTCGGCTACGTCGAGCCAGGTCTGCATCTGGATCATGGGGTCTGCCTTCGCTTCTGGGAGAGTCTGGAAAGTGGTTCGGAGGACGTCTTAGACGGCGCGTTCGACGATCTGCATCAGGCGCCAGCGCTTGGTCTTGGACAGGGGACGGGTCTCGATGATGAGAACCTTGTCGCCTTCCTTGGCTTCGTTCTTTTCGTCATGGACGTGGAACTTCTGGGTGCGCTTCACGTACTTGCCGTACAACGGGTGGCGGCGCAGCTCGGTGACGGCGACCACGCGGGTCTTGTCCATCTTAGCCGAGGCGACCGTGCCAACGACGCGCTTGCGGTTACCGCGATCAATGCTGGATTCAGTAGTCATCGGTTCAGGCCTTCTCGCCGAGGATGGTTTCGATGCGGGCGATCTGGCGCCGCACCTCACGATATTTCACGCCCCGTGTCTTGCCTTCAAGGACGGTGGAAAAGCGGGCCTTCAGCATCTGATCCCGGAGGCCCTGGGCCTCCTTCTTCAGATCTTCGGCGCTTTTAGCGCGCAATTCGGCTTTCGCAGTCTTCTTCATGGAATTTCCTTGTTCTTCAGCCGACGTTGCCGGTGCGCTTGATCATCCGGGCCTTGAGCGCGAGCTTGAAGGCCTGACGGCGCATCGTCTCACGGGCCATCTCTTCGGTCACACCAGCGAACTCGAAGATCACGGTTCCGGCATCCACAAAGGATGCCCAGTAGTTGACCTCACCCTTGCCCGAACCCATGCGGGTCTCAGCGGGATGTTTGGTAACCGGGGTGTGGGGGAACACCCGGGTCCACATCTTGCCCGAACGACCCAGGTAATGGGCCGCGGTCAAGCGGGCAGCCTCGAGCTGGCGCGCCGTGATTGCCCCGCTTTCGATGACCTGGATGCCAAAGTCGCCAAAGGCCAGGGTGTTGCCAGCGGTGGCAACGTGGTCGAGGCGATGGCCGCGGGTGTGCTGCTTGCGGTATTTGACGCGGGCGGGAAGAAGAGGCATCGGAGGTAGTCCTGGGACCTAAGGCGTTACTGGTTCCGCTATCGGATCAGCGATCGAGATCGCTGTACTTGCCGTGGTTGACCCACGCGCGGACACCGATGATACCGGCTGCGGTACGCGCGGTGGCGTAACCATAGTCGATCTTGGTATCGAGGCTGTTCAGGGGCACGCTGCCAGCGCTGTCGTGTTCGACGCGGGCGATTTCAGCCCCACCGAGACGACCTGAGATGTTGATCTTGCAGCCCTTGGCGCCGGCGTTCATTGTGGCTTCGACGGCGCGCTTCATGGCGCGGCGGAAGGACCCACGGCGTTCCAGCTGTTCGGCGACGTTCTCAGCAACCAGCTGGGCCACCAAGTCAGGCTTGCGCAGCTCCTGAATGTTGACCTTGACCGCCTGGCCTGCGACCTTTTCCAGGTGCTTGGTCAGGGATTCGATCTCGGCGCCACGCTTACCGATGATCACACCGGGACGGCCGGCGTGCATGGTGATGATCACGCGTTCGTTCTTGCGTTCGACGTGGATCTTTTCAACGGCGGCCGAGGCGAAGCGCTCTTTCAGGAACGTGCGGATCTTGTAATCCTGCAGGACCATCTGAGCGTATTTGGGCCCCTTGGCGTACCAGTTCGAGCGATGTGGCTCGGTGATACCGACGCGGAAACCGAGGGGATTGATCTTGTGGCCCATGGGATCCTCAGGCCTTGGCGGCGGCCGGAACGGCAACCGCGATGGTGATGTGGGAGCACTTCTTCTGGCGGTGGGCAGCGCGGCCCTTGGCAGCCGGACGGAAGCGCTTGATGACCAGAGCCTTGTCAACGCGAGAGTCGACAACGACCAGATCCATCGGATCAATGCCGCCAACCGTCGAAGCATTGGCAACAGCGCTCTCGAGGGTCTTGCGGACCATCAAGG
>CANIXE010000134.1 GCA_947470885.1 Planctomycetota bacterium | reverse complement strand
GGCGTGGCCTGGCCGAACGAGGGGGCGATCGTGTACGGGGCATACAGCCACGGGACACCGTGGTTGCGGTGGGCCAAGTTGCGGTCTCGCTGAGCGAAGCGGTTAATGCGGATGTGAAGATTGCTCTAACGGTAGGTGGCACTGCTTCTCCAATTGCGGATTATACGGCCTTGCCAAATGAAGTTCTTATTCCCAAGGGGCAGACGGAAGTTGTATTGTCAATTATACCAGTTGCCGATGGCATTATCGAACAGGATGAAACCGTCGTCCTGAGTTTGGGAGCAGGTCCATTGTATACCCTTTTGACCAATACGGCGACCGTCAATATTCATTCCGCATCCACTGATGTGCCGCCAGTCGGCTCTCTCGTCGCCAGCGATACGGGAAAAAATGGCGGTTGTGGTACTGGCGGCGGAGTCGCCCTGATTGGTCTGGGAGGACTGCTGTACCTGCGTCGGCGCCGGAAGGGTGGTTGACCTGTTTACAATGTGATGCCCAAGAAATAACCCCCGAGGCGTTTCAGCCTCGGGGGTTATTTCTTGGGATTGGATAAGGAGCGGAGAAATTATGCCTTGAGGGTTATCCCCGGGCTCCCCGCCAGCTCATTGATGACCTCGGGATCCGCAGCGATGGTCAGTACGGTCTTATCCCGGATAAAACGTTCCTTGAGTACTCGGGCCCGGGATCGGATCTTGGCCCCCAGGGCGCCGTCGCCGGAATCAAAGCGGACTTCGACGGTGCGTTGGAGTTTTTCGATCTGCTTGCCAATGGCTTCGCGCAGCAAATCCAATCCCTCTCCCGTTTTGGCGCTGACGGCCACGGCTCCGGCGTGATTGCGACGCACCGCGGCGAGGATCGTCCGGCTGATGCAGGCATCCACCTTATTGAAAACCATCAGGAGGGGGACGTGATCCGCCTTGATGGTATTGAGGACCCCGGTGACGGCGGCGATTTGCTGCTCCATCACCGGACTGGCGCTGTCCACGACATGGAGCAGTAAATCAGCCTCCCGGACCTCCGCCAAGGTCGCATGGAAACTGGCAATAAGGGTCGGGGGCAAGTTGCGGATGAACCCCACCGTGTCCGAGAGGACGACGTTTTTGTGACCGTCGAGGTGCAGCCTCGCGGAACGGGTGTCCAACGTGGCAAATAAGCGGTTCTCTGCGAGGACGCCGGCTCCGGTGAGGGCATTCATCAGGGTGGATTTGCCGGCGTTGGTGTAGCCCACCAGGCTGACCGTGAAGGCTTCTTGGCGGGAGGCGACCACCCGATCGGTCCGGGTGGCGATCTCTTCCAGTTTGCCCCGGAGATCCTGGATGCGCTTACGCACCTGGCGGCGATCCATCTCAATTTGCTTTTCCCCGGTGCCAGCCTTGAAGCCCGAGCCGGATCCGCTGGATCCGCCAAGCTTTTGCCGGTCCAGGTGGGTCCACATCCGTTTCAATCGGCCCCGCTGGTACTCCATCTGGGCCAGTTCCACCGCCAGAAGGGCCTGGCTGGTGCGGGCGTTCCGGGCAAAGATCTCCAGGATCAACTCATCGTAGTCCAGAACGCTGGTGCCCAGCTCTTCTTCCAGCCTGCGCTGCTGCCGGGGTGACAGCTGGACGCTGAACACCACCTCCTTGGCGCCGGTGGAATGAACCAGGGACTTCAGTTCTTCGATCTTACCCGTGCCGATGTAGGTGGGTCCGATGGGCTTGGGCAGGTGCTGGGCGAGGACTGCGACGGCCTGGCGCCCGGCAGTATCCAGCAGGTTCCGCATCTCTGCCTCGCGATCCGCATCCTGTTCCCGCTCGGCGGCGGAACTGGCCATCATCAGGATGATGGGGATGAAGGGGGCGCTTGTGGTTTTGACGTCGGTCATGTGTCCCTATCCAACCAACCGCGCCCGGCGCGGCAAGGCTTCCTCCGTCCTACGGAGGCCCATGCTGTGGGCATGAATGACAAGGTCATCCGCTTCCCCGGTAACGCTTCAGCTAGCAAGAAGCCCGAACCCACAGCTCCGGTCGTGGGTGAAGATGGCTTGACGGATGACCAGCGGAAGGCCATCCAGTTGATCCTGGGGGGCATGACGTTCGTTCTCGTGGGCGTCAAGCCCACCGACCGTGGGGCGGATTTCTTCACTGCCGTGCATGGTGATCCCACCGATCTGCGCAACGCCCAGGACCATCTTCCCGGGGTGATCGAACGGGCCTTCAGCCGCAAGGGCATCTGATGTCCAGTGTTGCCCCCCAGGCATTGGCATTGGTGGTCTGTGATGCGGTCCACGAGGATCCGTCGACGGGCAAGCGGACCCTCCTGGGGTTGTTCAATGGGTTGACCAGTCGACAATTTCCAGCCATCCACCAATCCCTGGCGGTGTATGCGGCGATCACCGAGGGTTATGGTGAATACCGGGTCACGTTGAAAATCACCGACAGCGAGGGGATGTCCACGCTCTACGAAAGCGGTACCGAGATCCGTTTCCTCGATCCTCGTACCGTGGCAGAGATTTCGTTCACTTTTTTGCGCCTTCGCTTCCCGGTAGCGGGGGAATACCGGGTGCAGCTCCACGTTGGCGAGCATTTCCTCACCGAGCGCCGGCTCGTGGTCCGGCAGGTCTGATATGGCCCGATTGTTGTTCGTCTTGAATGGGATCCTGCCGGGCAGCGGATTGCTGATTGGCGGTAGGTTGGGCTGGGGTCTGGCGCTTTTATTGCCGACTATTCCCTTGATTGCAGTCGAAGTGGCGGGTTTCGCCCTCTTGGCGGGACCATTTGCCCAGCGGGTGTTGGAGATCGCATGGGCTATTCACGCAGGGCTGGCACTTCTGGCGATTGGTCTGGATGTGTTTTTCACCCGTCGTGCCCACATTGATCCGCAACGGGTCCGGGAGCTGCATCGGGAGGCGTGTCGGCGTTGGCTCCAAGCGCGAACTCCTGAATCCCTGGCCTTGGCCCTGACTGCTGCACGGGCAGTCGTGGCTGCCGCCCCCGAAGAGTCCGGGGCCTGGCGGTTCCTTGCCCGGGTAGCCGGGGATGCGGGGGATTCCCTGTTGGCTCGACGGGCGGAATCCCGGGCCGATGCCATAGATCTACGATGAGCCCCACGTCGTTGCCGATGGTCCCGCTGGCGGAACGATTGCGCCCTCGGCGACTTATTGAGGTGGTTGGACAAGCTGCGCTGCTTGGACCTGACGGCATCCTCACTGCGATGCTGGGGAAGGGCCACCTGCCCTCCCTGGTCCTCTGGGGTCCTCCAGGATGCGGAAAAACTACCATTGCCCGTCTGTTGGCCGAGGAGCGGGGATTGCGATTTGCCCCTTTTTCCGCCGTTTTGGGGGGGGTACCCGAATTGCGCAGTCTATTTGCCGAGGCGGCGGCGACGGCCAATCTCGGCCAGGGCACCCTCCTGTTCATTGATGAGCTCCATCGGTTCAGCAAAGGGCAACAGGATGCCCTATTGCCCCACCTGGAGGCCGGTACCGTCACTCTGGTGGGGGCGACCACGGAAAATCCCAGTTTTGCCCTGAACCGTGCCCTCATCAGCCGGTGTCGGGTGTTCGCCTTGGAATCCCTGGGCACCGCCAGTCTGGAAGCTCTGTTGGAACGGGTGGCGGTGCATCCGGACGGTCTCCCGGGTTTGATACTGGAGCCTGCAGCCCGGGAGCTGCTGTGCCGCTTGGCGGCTGGGGATGGTCGCCGGTTGTTGATCCTGGTGGAGGCCGCCCATGCCTTGGACGCCCCGGGTTCGGTGCAGGCGGCGACGGTGGCCCGGGTTGCCGCCAATCCCGTGACGGATCATGATGCGGACGGCGAGCAGCATTATGACGTTGCTAGCGCCTTCATCAAAAGCATGCGAGCCAGCGATGTCCAAGCTGCCCTGTATTATCTGGCCCGGCAGTTGGAGGCCGGCGAGGACCCGCGCTTTGTTGCCCGCCGTCTGGTAATTTTTGCCGCCGAGGACGTGGGGTTGGCGGACCCCCAGGCCTTGGTGGTCGCCACCAGTGCGCTGACCGCCACCCAGAACATTGGCATGCCCGAGGCCATCTACCCCTTGAGCCAGGCGGTCATTTACAATGCCACGGCACCGAAATCCAATGGTACCAAGGCTTATTTCAAAGCGGCAGAGGCCGTCCGTCGGCACCCTGGTGCGGCGGTGCCGATGTTCCTCCGCAATGCCCCCACGGCCTTGATGGGCGAACTGGGGTACGGTGAAGGCTATATCTATGACCACGACGCCCCGGGTCACTTTGCAGGGCAATCATGTCTTCCTCGGGAATTTTCCGGAGAGCAATTCTATGAACCTGGCAACTTCGGGTTCGAGAAGGAAATCGCCAAGCGCCTGGCTTGGTGGGCAGCCAGGCGAAAGCCCGGCTGATTCACTGGCGTCAGATTAGAATCGATATCCCAGTTCGGCGCTGATCCGCCAGCCGCGGATCGAATACGAGACTTCACTGGTAGTCCCAGGGGCCGTGGGGGTGTCGATGGTGCCAGAAGAGCGGACCCACGCAGCCACCACGCCGGCGGTGACCTGGCGTTCGGATAGGAATAGGCCTGTGCGTACTCCATATTCCGGATTGATGACGTGGCCAGCTTCGCCCCGGTCGAAATAGGATAGCACGGCACCGTACATCGGGGCCACTTCCACGTGGGCTTGGATTTCTTTATTCAGGCTGATGCCGTACTGCCAGCCGGCAAGGAACAGCACGCTTTGCTGGGTCATGTGGATTTCGGTGGCACCCTGGGTGTCGCTGCCCAGGGTATGCCGGGCCAGGCTTGCCTCGATACCGACAATTGGTCCGGTATTGACCCAGGACAATCCCCCGAGTGCAAGGACTGAGAATCGAGGCGCCGATTTGGCATCACCCCAGTCGACGTCCCAGGAGGCGGTAGGGGATACTACTTTTTCCGTAACGTTCGGTGCTTCCGTGGTTCCGGCGCCAACGCGGAGGTCCAGGAATTTGAATGGAGGCAGGGAGGGCTTGGTATTTTCCGCCCCGGAGCACAGGGGTGTCAGGGCCAGCATGGCGGCGACCAGACCGAAGGCAGACGACGGACGGTGAACCATGGCAACATCCTCTGGCCTGGGGAGCAGGCCGACCTAGGGGTGGGTCGCAAACTACCTATCAGGCAGGGGATGCGCAAGAGCGCGACATTTGGCGCTGGGCGCTTCCCCCGCGCTGGCATGGGCATTCCTGGTCATAGCTTGCCCAACCGGAGAACCCCATGCAGGTCGCCAACAACACCGTCGTCTCGTTCCATTACAAAGTCGCCACCGCCGAAGGCGAGCACGTCGACAACAGCAATGAGGGCGAACCTCTGGTCAGTCTGATCGGTCATGGCCAGATCGTCATCGGCCTGGAAAAAGCCCTGATCGGCAAGCAGGCTGGCGACAAGCTGAGCGTCACGGTGCCTCCGGCGGATGCCTATGGCGAGGCGGATCCGGCCCTGGACGCGGTGGTCAACCGCAATGAGTTCCCCCCCGAAGTCCGCAAGAAGCTCCAGCCCGGCATGCAGTTCCGGGCCGAACACCCCGAACGGGCTGACCAGCACGTGCTGTTCACCATCCACGGCGTTGAAGGCGATCAGGTGTTCATCAGCGGCAACCATGAGTTGGCAGGCGAGACCCTCCAGTTCGAAGTGGAGATCGTCTCAGTCCGTGCTGGCACGGCGGATGAAGTGAGCCACGGGCACGCGCATGGGGCGGGTGGGCATCACCACCACTGAATTCAGAATGCTCGAATGTGCGAATGCGCGAATGCGCGAATGCGCGAATGCGCGAGCTGCGGACATTCGAGCATTCCTGCCCGTCATTCGAGCATTCCTGCATTCCCCTCATTGATGCCGGTATTCAGGCCTTGGGCCTGAATACCGGCATCAATGAGGGATTCGTTTCCAACCGTCCCGCGCCGATCAGATCCAGGCAGTAGGGGACGGCGGGGAACACTGCGTCCAGGCATTCCCGGATGCTGTTGGGCTTGCCCGGCAGGTTGATGATTAACGACCGACCCCGGATGCCCGCGGTTTGCCGGCTCAAGATGGCGGTGGGCACCACCTTCAGACTGGTGCTGCGCATCAATTCGCCGAAGCCAGGAAGCATCTTGGTGCAGACGGCTTCCGTGGCTTCCGGGGTCACGTCCCGGGGGGATGGGCCGGTGCCGCCAGTGGTGACGATCAGGCTGCATTGCTCCTGATCGGCTAATTCTTGCAGGGTGGCGACGATGCTGGCGT
>CANIXE010000133.1 GCA_947470885.1 Planctomycetota bacterium | reverse complement strand
TGTCCCGCAGCGCGCGACAGCAGCGTATCGGCGACGGCCGCCGACTCCCGATGGGCGCGGTCGAGGATGCGCTGGGCTTCTCCGGTTCGGTCATCGTTGGCGGTCGCCATTGCTCCCCGATCGGAATGAGATGTCGTCCCTCGTGCTTTTGGCGATCCGAGATCGCCGAGACGGCGCTTTGCGCCTCCTCAGCATGAGGGACTACTACTGCGGTCCATGCTTGCAACAAGCCCTCATGCTGAGGAGGCCGAAGGCCGTCTCGAAGCACGAGGGCGACGCAAAGGTCGCCCCTTGCGTCCCGCCCCTACTTGAACGTGCGAATGTCCACGAACTTGCCGGCGATCGCCGCGGCCGCCGCCATGGCGGGCGAGACGAGGTGGGTGCGGCCCTTGAAGCCCTGACGGCCTTCGAAGTTGCGGTTCGAGGTCGACGCGCAACGTTCGCCCGGCGCCAGCTTGTCGGGGTTCATGGCGAGGCACATGGAGCAACCCGGCTCGCGCCATTCGAAACCCGCCTCGACGAAGATTTTGTCGAGGCCTTCGGCTTCCGCCTGTTCCTTGACGAGGCCCGAGCCCGGCACCACCAGCGCGTTGACGTGCGAGGCGACCTTGCGGCCCTTCGCGACGTCGGCGGCGGCGCGCAGATCCTCGATGCGGCCATTGGTGCAGGAGCCGATGAAGGCGCGGTCGATCTTGAGATCGGTCATCGCCTCGCCGCCCTTCAGGCCCATGTAGTCCAGGGCGCGGGTGATCTTGGCGCGCATCTTCTCGTCGCGGGCGTCCTCGACGCGCGGCACCGTCCCGTTGATCGAGATGACGTCCTCGGGGCTCGTGCCCC
Source organism: Planctomycetota bacterium (assembly GCA_947470885.1). Classification (GTDB taxonomy): domain Bacteria; phylum Planctomycetota; class UBA11346; order UBA11346; family UBA11346; genus CAIUVD01. Next base: position 5,448 of record CANIXE010000133.1, on the reverse strand, counting down.
AGGTGACGAGTGGGGGCAGGTTGGCGGCGTCGATGCGGATTTCCTGATCGAAATGCGCGCCCTCGTCGCTGGTCAGCGTACGCCAGAAGGCGACGGCCTGATCCCACGCCTCGCCCTTTGGGGCCTTCGGGCGGCCCTTGAGGTATTCGAAAGTCTTTTCGTCCGGCGCGATGATGCCGGCGCGTGCGCCCGCCTCGATCGACATGTTGCAGACCGTCATGCGGCCTTCCATCGACAGGGCGCGGATCGCCTCGCCGGTATATTCGATGACGCTGCCGGTGCCGCCGGCGGTGCCCAGCTCGCCGATGATGGCGAGCACGATGTCCTTGGCGGTGACGCCGGCCGGCAGCTTGCCGTCGACCACCACTCGCATGTTCTTCGACTTCTTCTGGATCAGCGTCTGGGTTGCGAGCACATGCTCGACCTCGGATGTGCCGATGCCGTGCGCCAGCGCGCCGAACGCGCCATGGGTGGCGGTGTGGCTGTCGCCGCAGGCCACAGTCATGCCCGGCTGGGTCAGACCCTGCTCGGGGGCGATGATGTGGACCACGCCCTGCTTGCCGGAACCGGGCTGGTACAGGCGGATGCCGAATTCGGCGCAATTCTTGGCGATATGGACCAGCATCTCCTCGGCCTGGTCGTCGGCGTAGGGCCGGGACTGGTCTTCCGTGGGAACGATGTGATCGACGGTGGCCAGGGTGCGTTCGGGGAAGGGAACCTTGAGTCCGCGTTCCCGCAGCATGGCGAAGGCCTGGGGGCTGGTGACCTCGTGGATGAGGTGGAGGCCGATGAACAGCTGGGTCTGGCCAGAGGCCAGTTTCCGAACTGCGTGCAGATCCCAAACCTTGTCGAACAGCGTGCCGGTGCTCATGGAAAGTCCTCTTCGCGGGGGGAGAAACATGATGGATAAACAAGGCGGACGCACAAGGGGGCCCACCAACGGCTTGCACCAGGGCCGACCGCTGGATCATCCCGCTACCAAATCGCCATGCCATCCCTCAAGTTAGAACTCCTGAACCCAGCTTTCAAAGGTCAGCAGGTCAAATTGAAGGATGGTCTGACCATCGGCAGCGGCCCTGAAGCCACTGTCCGAGCCCAGCATCCCAGCTTGCTGCCGCTGCATGCCATGTTCCGCAATGAAGAAGGTCAGGCCTCCATCGAAGTGGTGCAGCAAGAGGCCCACATCCACGTCAATGGCCAAGACGTCCTGAAGAGCGAACTGCGCCACGGTGACCTCATCAGCATTGGGCCGATTCGGTTGCGGGTGGTGGACGAACTGCTGGTCAGCCGGGCCAATTTGCGTCTGGATCAGCTACTCGCCGACACGGACAACGAGGCCAAGGACGAAGTTCTGGATTTCGCCAAGGAAGACCTGTTCTACCGCAGCACCAAGGAACCCGGGCTGCGTAAGCGGATCAGCTTCGTGATCCCCAGCCGGGACAAATTCCTGGACCAGTCCCAGGTATTCCTGTCCCGCCTGGTCAAGAACTGCGAAGCCGACGAAGAACAGATCGACGCCTTCATGACCGTGGCGAAAGAGCTGATCCTCAACGCCCACCGTCACGGCCATAAATACGACGAAACCAAGAAGATCATTCTTCGCTACCGGGACGACGGGAAGAACCTGTCCCTCACCGTGGAGGACGAAGGCTTGGGCTTCGACCACCGCACGGTACTGGCGGCGGTGAACAGCCGGGATGCCGCCCAGGCCGCCCGGGAACGCTACCAAGCCGGCGGTTTCGGCGGACTTGGTTTCCAGCTCATCACCCGGCTGACCACCAGCCTTACTTACAATGACGTGGGCAATGTCGTCACGTTCTCGGTGGTGAAAAAGACCTGAAATTTCCTCAAGCGAACATGGCGTAATTGGCAAACGCGCTGGGTTTAGGTTCCAGTGCCGCAAGGCGTGCGGGTTCGAGTCCCGCTGTTCGCACCATTTTTTCCGTTCTTTCCGTTCCCCGACATTTGGATTGCTGCCCATGCTTCTTCGTACCACCGCCGACCTGCCCGGCACCGGCGGGACCTTCCGCGGCGCCACTGCCGAAGAAGTGTTGGCCAAGCAACCCGCCGATACCGGTGATTTCTGGTGGGTCCAGGTCCGCAAAGACGGTCTGTCCGGCAAGCAGGCCCGGGAGGCCCTGGCCCGCTCGGTCCAGGTCAGCCCGGAGCTGGTGGGGGATGCCGGCAACCGGGACCGGGACGTGGTATTTACCCAGTGGTTCAGCCTGCCCGTGGATGCGGTGGATCACGTCGGGCCTCTGCGCCGGGCCGGGGCCCATGGCAAACTGCAAGTCTTGAAGCTGACCCGTTCCCACAAGCCCATCACCCCGGAAACCGTGGGTCGGATCCGCTGGCGTCTGCGGATCAAAGGGGGAAACAAAAACGACGGTTACCAAAAGGCCAAGGCCATCCTCGACCGCCTGCGCGTCCAGGGCGTACCCAATTTTGTGGACCCGGAACGGTTTGGCCCCGAGGGCAACCTGGCACGTTGGGGACGGATGATCCTGGCGGGAGAGCGTCTGCCGCCGACGGTGGCCCGAAATGTCGAGATTGGTCGCTCGAAGCGGGCCGCTCAGCTCTGGTGCTTTAACCACTATTTGACCCAGCGGACCCAGGACGGCCTATTGGGAACCTGCCTCGCCGGGGATTTGATGTTGTCCCGGGCCGGGGCGTATTTGTTGGCCGAGGACCCGGTCCATATGCAGAAACGCATGGATTCCTGGGAAGTCATTCCCCAGGGGCCGGTATTCGGCGCTGGCCTGGAGGAAAGCACCGGCGTGGCCAGAGAACGGGAAGCTGCCCTGCTGGCCTCGTTGGGCCTGGAGACAGCCTCCTTTGCCGGCCTGCCCGGGGAACGGCGGTCCATCCGGGTTCAACCGCAACAGGTGCTACTGGACCTGGACGGTGAGGATCTGTTGGTGGCCTGCGACCTACCGGCGGAAGCCTATGTCGCGGTCCTGGTGGCTGAGATCATTGGCTGATCCCGGCCACCAGGATGCCGCCATTCAAGGCGTGATCGGCGCGGCGACCGGGGCTTCGCCGGCGGGCTGGACAGCCGGTTGGATCTGGAGGGGGGCCGCCTCGGCTTCAGTTTCCGGACCGCCGGCGCCAGGAATCATCTGCTTCATGCCCCCAAGGGCTTCGCCATTCTTCTCGCTCAACACCCAGTGCTGGCCCTTCTTGGTCACATGGAGGGGGATGGTGTAGGCCTTGCCGAAGGCCTTCAGATCCACGCTGAGCAGGCGTTCATCACCGGTACCGGACACCGACTTCGCGGTCAGCGAACCCAGGAAGGCATCCAGTTTCAGATCGTAGACGCCCAGGGCGTTCTTGGCGGCGGCGATAACTGGCTTGAGCCGGCCCAGGAACTCTTCCAGGGGCAGTTTTTGCAGTTCATTGGCATCAGTGACCCCCAGGGCCTTGGCCCCAGTCACCAGATGACCGATGGCTTCCTTCAACTTGACTGGATCGTTGATGCCGGCGACCAGGACCCAAGCGGAGGCATCGCTCATCACGCCCTGGAACAGAGCCATCCACGCCGCCCGTTCTTTGGCCACCTCTGGATTCGCCGGCTGGGCACCACCCTGCATCATCATTGGCAGCATGGTGGCCATGGTCTGCAGGCCGTTGCTGACCTCCTGGGGATTGAAGTCCGCCAACTTGGGGGTGGCTTCCGTGGTCAGGGCATCCACCGCATCGGGCGCCAACAACCGGGCCAGGAAGGCGTTCGCTTCGGCCAGGCCCTGGGCCTGACCATCGGCCCCGGGCTGCCCCAGACGTTCCTGAGCCTTCTTCCAATCGGCCTGGGCCTTGGCCTGGTCTTCCGCGGGCATATTGAGGAAGAATGCTTTGAAATCGTTGTCCTTGAGTACCCGGGCCGGCAGGAGCACCGCAGATTCAGGGGCCGAGGCATCGATCACCGCAGGAGCGCCTGCGGCAACGGGTGCCGGAGCCGGAGCCGGAGCCGCTGCATCTGCACCGAAGAGGGGGGCCGTCAGGGCAAGAACAGCCAGGGAAGGAGCGAGGAGCAGGCGCATGGGGATTCCAGGAATGGATGGAATGGGTGAAGCGGCGGCATTTGGCCGATCCGCCCTGCCGCGTCAAATGCTGTTTTTCACAACCTGGCCACGGCGTAGATGGCGCGTTCCTCGGATTCGTCCCTAATATGCGGGATGATCATCACGAACTACGGTATTAAACGGTTACGGACGTGGGCGGGCCTTTTTGACAAAACTCGAGCCAGTGATACACTCGTAAAATGTTCACAACCCCGGATAGCCCCAAGGCTACCCCCGCCCGCCTCCCAGAAACCTGCCCCAGCCCACATCGGGGGATATCAGCAAGGCGAGGCGCCTTCACCCTCCTCGAACTGCTGGTGGTGGTCGCCATCATCGCCCTGCTAGTGGGCATGCTGATGCCGGCCATTGGCTTGGTGCGGTCCGGTGCGAAATCGGCGGTATGCCAAAGTCGCTACCGGCAGATGGCGGTGGTGTTCGATAACTATCTTTCCAATAACGATCAGATGTTCCCGGATGCCCAAAATCCAAACGCTAATTATGCCGGATATCACTACTTCATCGACCTCCTTCTCGAAACCCGTGTAAAAGCGACGAACGAGTACGCCAAAATATTCATGTGCGGTGAAGATCCTTTCCGCCCGACCGATATCGTGCCAGTAGGTCGATGGGGTAATGGCGGCACGGTCTGGGATAAGGACGGCCAAAGCCATGGGTACAATTGCTGGGGCATCGGCGGCTCGGGTGGAAACTGGGGAACGACTCACAAAATGGCGAATTGTGCTACCCGCAATGAAATCAAATATCCTGAAGCCACCATTCTCTCGACCTGTACGCTCCAGACAGGCGCAGATCATAAATCAAATTACCTCGGGAATGGTTACGGGTATTCTCAAGGGATCCCTGGGTACGTCTACCCTCGCCACCGGGGCAACACCGTCGTCAATGTATTGTGGGTCGATTACCACGTTAGCGGGGTCCAGGCCGCTGGGCCTGATGACACGGCCAGCCTATTCGATCCGCTGCGCCTGGGCGTCGCTCCACCATACATTAAGCCCAGCGCCTGGGATCGCGATTAGCCTTAAATCAACCCGATGACTGAAAGTACCTATTACGTTCTCCTGCAATTTACCCAGGAAGGCCCTTTCACCTGCGCTGAACTACGGGAGCGGCTGCTCAGCGGCAAGGTGCGCAGCTATGACCGCCTGGTCGATGGTAACGGCCAGGCGCTGATGATCACGGATCTGATTCCCGACGCCGCGGACCTCTCCCTCCAGCGACCGGCGGTCAGTGACCACATCCGACGGACCTCGCGCCAACGTCATGGGGCGATCGATTCTACCCGAAAGTCCCCCACACCACCGCCCCAGCCTGCCAATCGACCCAGGTTGGCGCCCCTTCCTGAACGGTCGCCGGCTGTGGCAGCCACGCC
>CANIXE010000132.1 GCA_947470885.1 Planctomycetota bacterium | reverse complement strand
CGCGCTCGGGGGATTGCTGTTCGCGGACGCTGTCCGCTACGCCTGCCAGGGCCTCGCCGGCCCTGGACCCGCACGGTTTTCCGCAGTTCTCAGCGAAACGTGACTTACCGGGTCGCGTCCGCAGCCATCAAGGACTGTCTTGATGCGTGACTTAGCTACTCCCTGTCAGGGCCTCGCCGACCCAGGACCTCCACGGTTTTCTGTCATATGCAACCATGTGTGATTCGTCGGATCAGGTCCGCAGTTGCAAAGGATTCGATTAATCGCCGCGCCCGGAGGTCAACAATTCAGTTATTTGCCGGTTTTTCTTGGTCATCAAGTCCGTCAGGGTGGATTGATCGGGCCGATCACGCTGATGCCAGCCTCGATCAGCTGATTCTGGGCTTGGTCCAGGTCCTTGGCCAAGTTGCGCGCCAGGCGAAGGGTCTGGGGGCGCAGGTTCAAGCCGGCGGCGCGCAACAGATCCACTGTGAAATCGTGGCAATTATCAAAGCCGGACCAGTCTCGCCGGGCGTAGAACAGGGTGGTGGGTGGAAGGTCTGGTTCATCCACGATGTGCACGGGTCGCGCGACCCAATGTTCGGCCAGGCGCTTGATCAACGCAGCCATGGCATCGTCCGACAGGGTGAAATCCCAGGTCCGCAGGCGTTCCCGTTCCAGGCCGGGGACGCCGCTGGCATCCGCCTGGGTGGGATCGCTTTGGACCACGCCGGTGCCGGGGATGAAGGCCAGGCGAAGCGCGTGGAAATCACTCATATCCCGGCCGGCGGTCCATTCCTCTTCACCGAAATGCAGGGATTTCAGTCGGGCTCGGTCGAAGGCTCCTGGGAGGGGCGGGTCCAAATCCCTAGGTAAAACCTGGCGTTCGACGATCAGGCCGCTGTGGAAGCCGTCGGTGAACACCCGGATGCGGTGGTGTCCGGCCAGGTCCGCGGGGGGCAGGGAGCGCAACGGTCCGCAGCCGGCGAGGATGAGGGCCAGGGCAAGCAGGCAGAATCGGGCGGACCGTGGCATTGCGTCCACAAGTACGTCCGGGCGGGGCCAGCCAACCGGAGCCTTGAACCCGAGGGGGTTGCCGGACCATAGCCTGCAAGGAGATCACCCGTGATCCGCCATTCCTTCGTCGCTGCCGCCGTTGCGGCTTCCGTCACCCTTTCCGGCCTGGCCCTGACCGGTTGCAACGATGGCGGCCGGCCCGGCGTCGCCCCCGGCGACCGCACGCCCGTGTCTGTGGCCGACCTGCCGGAATGGGTCAAGGATCCCACGAATGGCGGCAAGGTGGTGGGCGCTTCCGGTTCGTCGGGCCCGATGAAGGCCGGCTTCAATCTGGCCCGGGACACCGCCTTGAATCGGGCCCGCACCGAACTGGCCCGCAGCCTGGAAGCCAAGATCCAGTCGGCGTTCAAGGACTGGACCCGGGAAGGCGGCGAGTTGACCACCCAGGCCGACAAAACCATGGCCATGACCGTCCAGGAAACGACCACCAAGACCGTGGTGAATCAGGTCCTGGCGGGGGCCACCCAGAAGGACCTGTACCAGGACAAGGCCAGCGGCGAATTATTCGTGTGGGTCGTCCTCAATCCCGATGCCGCCACCCAGGTGGCGAAGAACGTCGCCAGCAAGGCCCGGCGTGATCTGGAAGAGAAAAAGGCCCACTTCGCCGCCAAGATCGAAGCGGACAAAGCGTTCGCTGACCTGGAAAAGCAGGTCAATGAAGAGCTGGGTCTGTCCGGCGATCCCGCCAAGAAGTAATGTCGTAGGCACCCCATGAAGTACCTTCCCCAGATCGCTGCGGTGTTGTTATTCCTTCCGTTCGCGGTCCTGGGGACGGCCTTCCTGGCGGGCGCTTTGCCCCAGCCCCCGCCGCCCCCGGCGGGGTCGCTGATGGCCCTGTTCATGGATGCCATGATGCCCAGCGGCTACATGGCCTTTGTGAAGGTCCTGGAAGTCATCGGCGGGATCCTGGTGGTGATCCCCAGGACCCGCAATTTGGGCCTACTCGTCCTCGGTCCGATCATCGTCAACATCATCGCCTTCCACGCGTTCATCCTCAAGGGCGAGGGCCTGGTGAATCCCATCCTGGGAGTGATCGTCGCCGCGGCGCTGTTCTTGTTGTGGCACGGGCGCACGGCCTGGGCTGGCCTGGTGCGCCAGGCCTGAGTATTCCGCTTACCCCGACCGACGGTTCTGCTGTCGGTACCGGGTCGGGCTGAGGCCGTTGCCCGCCCGGAACACCCGGCTGAGGTAGGTGCGGTTGCCAAAGCCGCAACGCCGGGCGATGGTCTCCAGATCCGCATCGCTTTCCAAGAGGGCCTGGGCCGCCGCTCGGAGTCGTCGGGCCAGCATGGCCTGGGCCGGACTGGTGCCGGTGACCCGGCGGAAGTTGCGTTGAAAATGGGAGGTGGACAGCCCGCAGGCGGCGGCCAGTTCACGGTTCGCCACCGACCGGGTGTAAGCATCAGCGATCAGGTCCAGGGCGGGTTGCAGCCGGCGTTCCTCGGGTCCAGCGGCTTTTTGCAATTCCTGGGGCAGGATCTCTGCCACCGCCTCCAGCAATCGGGCGGCTAGGCGAAGGCTATTGCGGACGGTAATGCCTTCCGTGGCGAACAGTGCCGGGAAGAGTTCGTCCCCCGCTGCCTGGGGCACCAGGATCGGGGATTCCAGCCCCCTCAGCCGGTGGGACGGCAGGCCATGGAGGAAGAAATAGCCCCACAGGTGGCGGACGTTGACGGTGGTGTCGGCGTCGTAGCGGCAGGCGGGGGGGATCAGCATCAGTTGGCCGGGATCCAGGGCGAAACGCTGGGTTCCCTGGCGGACTACCGCCCCCGGCTGGTCATTCATGTAGTAGCTCCAGGCGGCGTTCACCGCCCCCCGGAGGACCCAGCCCCCGGGTTTGAGCGGGGTGATATTCACACTCAGCAGGCGGAGGTTGGCGAGTTGGGGCTGGGGGGTGGCCATGATCGGATCGGATACGTGGTGGGATGATCTGGTCTTCAACCAGGAAGCCACTCCCGGGTATCCTCAGAAGCCCCGTCCGTCATCCACTGGAGCCCCCATGATCCGTCCCCTGCTGCCCCTGGTCACCGCGATGTTGATGTTGGGGGCCGAGGAACCCCTGGTCCTGCGCAATGAAGCGTTGGAGGTCACCGTCGATCCCGGGGCCGGCCGGGTGGTCCTGCGCCAGGCCGGGGCCAAGGCCGCCTTCGCCAGCGGGATCCTCCGGGGCAAGGTGAACAAGACCGAACGCGAGGCTGAGGGCCTGCGTCTGCGTTATAATGAAGGGGGGAGCGACCTGCTGACCCTGCCCACAGGGTCGCCCTTTGCCCGGATTCAGCCGACGTTCGCAGCCGGCGATAAGGCCACGGTGTTTAATCGGCTTGACGTGCTCCGTCTGGATCTTGATCTGGGGGCTGACGAGGTCACCACCTTCGGTACCGGCGGTTTGGTGAAACCTGGGGATAAACCAGCCAGCTATGCCTGGTTGGCGGTGGCTCATCCGGGCACCCGGGATGGCGTGGTTGCTGGTTGGCTGACCCACGAACGGGCCACCGGCGTGGTCGCCTGTGAAGGGGCTTCCGGGTCGTTGCACCTGACCGGTCGGGCGGAATACGGTCGCCTGGCGCTTGCGGCAAATGGAGAAGTCACCGGCGAAGTCTTTGTCATCGGCGCCTTCGCCGATGCCCGTCTGGGCCTTGAAGCCTGGTCCGATGCGGTGGCCAGCGGAATGAAGATCAGCCTGCCGCCCATGCCCGTGGTGTACTGCACCTGGTACTCGCAACGCCACGGCGGCGCCGGCGACGCCGCCAGCACCGCAGAGCTGGCGGCCTTCGCCGCGAAGGAATTGAAACCCTACGGTTTCACCTGCGTCCAGATCGACGACGGCTGGCAGTTGGGGGACAACAAGGGCAATGGGCCGAGAAAGGTGTTCAGCGGCCATAATCCCAAGGGACCCTACGCCGCCGGGATGGGGCCCACCGCCCAGGCCATCGCCGCCCAGGGCCTGACCCCGGGGATTTGGCTGCTGCCCTTCGGTGGCACGGCCGGTGATCCGTTCTTCGCCTCCCATCAGGACTGGTTCGTTCGCAATCCCGCGGGCCAACCCTTTGACACCCCCTGGGGAGGCACCTGCCTGGACATGACCCATCCCGGGGCCCGGGAATTCCTGCGCAGCGAAATTGCCCAGATCACCGGCCCCTGGGGCTACCGTTATCTCAAGATCGACGGTCTATCCACCGGTCTGGGGGTGCAGCCCCAGTACGTGAATGCGGGCTGGAGGGAGGACAATTTTGGTGATGGTACCTTCTACGATCCGGCAGTCACCAACACGGATGCCTTCCGCTCGGGCCTGCGCCTGCTCCGGGAGACCGCTGGCAAGGACTCGTTTGTCCTTGGCTGCTGCTCTGCCCAGAACATGCGGTCGTACGCAGCCTCGTTCGGCCTGGTGGACGCGATGCGCACCGGTCCGGACAATGGTGGGTCGTGGAAGGGCTGGTTAAGCAGCTCGCCCCTGTTCGGGTCCCGGCATCACCACCTGAATGGTCGGATCTGGTACAACGATCCGGACCCGATCTACGTTCGGGAGTCCCTGTCCCTGGACGAGGCCCGGACCATCGCGTCGTGGAATGCCCTGGCCGGGCACATGACCTCCCTCAGCGAATGGCTGCCCGACCTGCCGGCGGAACGCCTGGACATCCTTCGCCGGGTCATGCCCGGCCACGGAGTGAAGGCCCAGCAACTGGACTTGTTTGAGGTCCAGCCCACCCGCCAATGGTTGGTCACTGACGACCGTCCGGGCCACGCCCGGCGGGATGTCCTGGGCCTATTCAACTGGGATGACAAACCGCGCACGGAGACCATCGAGATTTCCCGCCTTGGCCTGCCCGCCGCCCCTGGCTGGTCGGTCTACGACTTCTGGAACGACCGGCCTTTGGAACCCATCAGCGACCGCCTGACCGTGGAAATCCCCGCCCACGGCAGTCGGATCCTGGCCCTCCATCCCCGCCTGGACCGGCCGTACCTGCTCAGCACCTCCCGCCATGTCAGCCAGGGCATTCTTGAGGTCACCGGCGAGACCTGGGAGCCCCAGACCCGGACTTTGGCCGGACGCAGCGAGGTGGTGGCGGGGGATGCCTATGAGCTGCGCGTAGCGGCACCGGGGCACACCCTGGCGGGGGTGGAACTCTCCGCCGCCGATGTCGCCGCGGGGGTCACGGTCAGCAGCACCGCCGCCAACGGCTTCGTCCGGGTCAAGATCCGTACTACCCAGAGTCGGGCGGTGGCCTGGACCACACGCTTCACGGCGGGGGCTATGGCCCCTGGAATCATTGATCCGGTGGCTGGGCTGGTGTCTGTGTTGAGCGCCGATGGCGACACCTTCGTCTGGCGCTGGACCGGCGTGGATGGCGTGGATGTGGAACTAGCGGTGGATGGCGGACAACCCCGGCGCAGTGCCACGGGCTTCCTGGGATTCCAGGGCCTTGAAGGCGGCACCAGTCACAAGTTCACCGCCACGGCGGTGGCCTGGGATGGCCGGCGCAGCTCCCCGGTGACCGTGGAGGCCACCATCCCCCAGGCCAAGCCCCGTCCGGGGGTGCCGCCCATCCCCACCACCTCGTTGCTGACCCTGACTGCCACCAAGGCCACCACCGCCCGGGGCCAAGTGATGCCGAAAATGAACGCTGACGGAGCCTCCATGACCCTGGGGGGTACGGTGTACGCCGACGGCCTGGGGGTGGTCGCCCCGTCCACCCTGGTCTATCCGGTGCCCGCCAAGGCCCGTCGCTTCGTCGCCATCGCCGGCTTGGACGACAAGGTGAAGACTCCGGGGGTTGCGGTGGTCCTGAAAGTCCTGGGGGAACCCGCTAAGGGCAAACCCCGGGAACTTGCCGCCTCGCCGGTCATCCGTAGTGACCACCAGGCGCGCACCTGGAATTTCGACCTGACGGTGCCCAAGGGCATCGAACGATTTCACCTGGTGGCCGTGGCCGTGGACGGACCGGACCGGGCCGCCCAGGTGGACTGGGTGGAGGCGGGGTTCCTGGAGTAGTCCGGGGGGATGATTCCCCGAGGGGAAGACCTCGGGGATCGCAGATCACATTCATTCCCAAAATGGATTCCCCCGGAGACGGCAAAACTTAAACCGGAAATTGACGTCCATCAAGTGAGTGAACCATCGATGACGATGGTTCAGCGCGAAAGAACAGAGTTCTCCCCCCTCTGCGTGAATAATTCCATGCGGAATTTCAGTTCTGCTGAGCAAACCCCGTGAGGGTATTTGGTATTCCGTGGGCCACCTGCGT
>CANIXE010000131.1 GCA_947470885.1 Planctomycetota bacterium | reverse complement strand
CCAGGCCGCCAACTGGTAATCCGGGAGCGCTGGCCTCGGGAAGGTGCTGCGGGTCATCCGCGCCGGTCGTCGATGAAAGCCGCACCGAGGCCGGCCTGGAGGCCGGCGCTCCCGGGGCGAGCCGCTTCCGGATCAATCAACCTTCATCCGGCGATGGATTCACGCAGAGACGCGTGAGGCGCGGAGAAGGCAAGAGGTTGAAACAGAAATAAACGTTCACCAGGTGGGTGATCCGTCGATGACGATGGCTCAGCGCGAAAGAACGGTGTTCTCCGCGCCTCCGCGTGAAAAATCCAATGCAACATGTAGGGTCAATACAACCCCAGTTCTGCCATCATCAAATTCCTGAAACGACCCCACGAACTGAATTCTTCGTTCTTCATCATCATAGGCAGTAGGGACGACCGGACGGCCGGACGACCGGACGACCGGACCTTTCCTCTGACCCCGGACGTCGGATGATGCCGCCATGCGTGGATTCCCAGCCGTCTGTCTCGCCATCGGTGTGTCGGACTCCTCGGGGGGTGCCGGCATCCAGGGCGATCTGAAAACCTTCACCGCGTTATCCAGCTACGGCGCCTCGGTGGTGACCGCGGTGGCGGCGCAAAGCTTTGGCACCCTGCGGGACCTCCACCAGGTTCCAGAGGCCAACGTCCGGGCCCAGCTGGATGCCATCGGCGAGGACCTGATGCCCACCGCCGTCAAGGTGGGCCTGTGCCCCTCGGTGGCGACCATGCGGGTGATCGCCCGCTGGTTGCGGGAGCACCAGGGCATCCCGGTGGTCCTGGATCCGGTGCTGGCCAGCAGCCAGGGCATTCCCCTGATGACCCCGGAAATGGTCAGCGTCCTCAAGGATGAGCTGCTGCCCCGGGCGACGGTGGCCACCCCCAACCGCTTCGAAGCGGCCCAGCTGGTGGGCATGGATGAATGCCTGACCAACGAGGACATGGAGCACGCCGCCCGGGAACTCCTGCGCCGCCACGGCTGTCCGACCCTGGTCACCGGCGGCACCCACAACGGGGACAGTCTGGACGTGCTGGCGGCCCTGGATGGCGTCCGCCATTTTGCCAGCCCCACCTTCCCCCGGGCCAAGGTCCATGGCGCTGGGTCGGCCCATGCCGCCGCCATCGCCGCCAACCTGTCCAAGGGAGACAGCCTGCGGGAGGCGGTGATGGCCGCCAAGCTGTTCGTCAGTGCCGCCATTGCCGCCGCCCCGGTGGCCGCCAGCGGCCGGTCCGCCCTGTGGCACAGCGTCACCGTCCGGGAACAGCTCATCGCCCCGCCGATCCACGGGGGCCATGGCCTTCACTGATAATAAAGACCACGGGCCCTTCATTTCCGTCTGCTGAGCTTCCCCGACGCCGTCCGGGGCAGGGCGGTGACGAACCGCCAGCGCCGGGGCCGCTTGTACCCCGCCAGCCCGGCCACTGCCGCCCGACACTCCTCCTCAGTCAGGTCCAGCCCATCCCGGGTGACCACCGTGGCCCAGACCACCTGGCCCCACTCGCTGTCGGCTTCGCCATGGACCATGGCCTCGGCAACCCGGGGATGGGCCTCCAGCACGCCCTCCACCTCAGCGGGATACACGTTCTCGCCGCCACTGACGATCAGGTCGCTCCGCCGGCCATGGAGCACCAGCCGGCCTGACTCATCCAATGTCCCCAAATCCCCGCTGGCGAACCAGCCATCCGGGGTGAGGGGCAAGCGGGGAACCCCCGCGGCGTCCTCGTAGCCGGCGAACAACCCCGGGCCGCGGAATTCCACCTGACCATCCCGAATCCGCACGTTCATCCCCGCCACTGGAGGACCGCAGGTGCCGATGCCGGCGGCGGCGTCCTCCGGGTCCAGGGTGCAGAGCTGGCCGGCGCATTCGGTCAATCCGTAGGTCTGGACCGGGGCCAGACCCAGGGCCAGGCTGGCCCGGGCCAACGGCTCGGCCAAGGGTCCGCCCCCAGACAGGATCAGGCGCAAGCTCCGGGGCCAGGGCCGACCCTCCCGGGCGGCCACCAGACGGTGGAGCATCGTCGGCACCACGCTGAGGCCGGTGGCCTGACCGGCGTCGAGGAGGTCATTCACCTCGGCGGTGTCGAAACGAGGGCGAAGCAACACCCGGCAGCCGGCAACGATTTGGCGAAGGATCACCATCGCTCCGCCCGCGTGATCCAAGGGCATGCACCCCAACCAGGTGTCGACGGGAGACAATGCCATCCGCAACCCGCTGGACCGAGCCGCCGCCCGGACCGCGCCCCGGGAGAGCACCGCCGCCTTGGCCTGGCCGGTGGTGCCGCTGGTGAACAGAACCAGGGCGGGCAGATCCTCCCCGGGAATCGACCTGGGCGCGGGGCTTGGGGGCAGCGTGTCGGGCACCTCCAGCCGGGGAATGTCCAGAACACCCAGGGGATGCTCGCCACTGATCAGCACCGTCCGCACCCGGGAGCGGGCGTGCAGGGCCGCGCATTCCCCCGGGGTCAGGCGGCGGTTGAACAGCACCAGGCAGATCCCCATTTCAAATGCAGCCTGCAACATCCCCGCCGCCACCGGACCGGGAGCGACGGCAAAGCCCAGGCGATCCCCCGCCTGGAAACCCTGGGCGGCCAGCCAGGCCGCCGCACCCCCCGCCTCGGGGAGGAACCAGCGTCCATCGACGGTGGGCTCGGGGATCAACAGCATGCCCTGGACGCTATGGCGGGACGCGGGCGCTCCAGTCCGCCGGTCGGGGGGTGGCGCGTTCTCCGAAGCTGGGGTAGACTTCCGCCACTGGAGTTCCGCCGTGGCCATCAACCGCGCTTCGTTCGAAGACATCATCGACCGGGTCCATACCATCCCGTCGCTTCCCGAGGTGGTCACCCAGGTGTCCCGCCTGGTGAACGATCCCATGGCAAATTCCGATCAGATTTCCGGGATCATGGTCAAGGACGGAGCCATGGTGTCAAAGATGCTGCGGATGGTGAACAGCGTCTACTACGGCCTGAAAGAGCCGGTCCACGATCTGGATGCCGCGGTGCGGATCCTGGGCTTCAAGACCATCCGCTCCATCGCCCTCTCCATCTCGGTACTGAATGCCTTCCAGCAACAGAACGCTGCTTTCAACATGAAGGCCTTCTGGGCCCACAGCGCGGTGTCCGCCTGCCTCTGCCGGATGATCGCAGAAAAATCCAAGGTCTGCGACCCAGAACTGGGCTACACCATCGGTCTGCTGAAAGGCATCGGCAAGCTGATCCTGGTGGAGAACGCCCCGGACGAGACCCGGGCCAT
Source organism: Planctomycetota bacterium (assembly GCA_947470885.1). Classification (GTDB taxonomy): domain Bacteria; phylum Planctomycetota; class UBA11346; order UBA11346; family UBA11346; genus CAIUVD01. The sequence continues at coordinate 3,073 of CANIXE010000131.1, read as the reverse complement.
CGTCGCCGTCGCCAAGGAGTACAAACTCAGCTTCCACGGCGCCGCCCGGGAAGTCCTGAGCACGGATGATGCAGAGATCGGCGCCTGGCTCGCCGCCCGCTGGGAACTGGAACCGGCGATCACCGAGACCATCAAAAACCAGTACGACCTGGCCAAGGGCCGGCAGCAGGGCATGGTCGCCATGTGCCTGTTCTCGGAATACCTGTGCGGCCTGAAAAAGCTCCGGGTCAGCGGCGAATGCGACGACCCCACCCTGGACACCGAGGTGTGGAAGCACCTGGGCCTGGACAAGAACGCCCTGGTGGAACTTTTGACCCGGGTGAACGACGAAGTGGACAACGCCAAGCAATTGATGGCGATGGCCAGCTGATATCGGCCTAATCGTCATCCGGCCGGAAGAACCGGCCAAACACCGAGCGTCCAAAATCGAGGGGGATGTCTGCGCCGGGGATCATCCGCCAGAGGGAGACAGGCTCACCTTTCACGGAATCCTCGGGCATCAGCTTTCGGGCCAAGACCACCGCTGGGATCCGCAGCAGGAAGGCGAATCCGAACAGGACCAGGTAGGGATTCACCCCCGGGATCGCTGGCAGGGCCAGGAGCAGCATCCCCAGGCCGGTGCCGGCGACACAGCAGACGTTGACCACCGTGGAATGCCAGCCCACCAGGCGGCTGCGCTGGGCGGGATTGGAATGGCAGCGGAACAGCAACGGTCCCACGGAAAGGTCCGCCAAGGCCCAGGCGAACCCGCTGAACACCTCGATGATCAGGACCGGCCACGCCGCCTCGGTCAGGGCTGCCAAGCCCCAACCCAAGGGGATGAGGGCCATCATCACCAGACAGCGATTGAAGGCCGTGGCGGCACCGATCCGGTCCACCAGTCGGCCGGCATAGGGGTAGAAAAACAGCCGGACCACGGTGTTCAGGTAGACCAGCACAGAATACAGCACCGCCTGGCTGCCCAGGTCCAAACCGCCTTCGACGTGTTTGGCCACCAGGAACGTCGCATAGTACGGCCCGGCCAATTGCAGACCGACATTCAACAACGACCACACCAGGGTGAATTTGCCGAAGGGCGTGGTGGTCAGGGAACCGAGAAACTGGCGGAAGGTGGTGATGGTGGCTTCCAAGGGCCGGGACCGGCTGGGGAGCGGTCCTCGGCGAGGAACCGGATCGATCTGCCGGGTCTGCCAACAAATGCTGGCCAGACGACTGGCCGCGGCCACCGCGAGGACAAATTGCAGGCCGTGGATTCCCGCCGTCAACGGCAACCACATCATCACCAGGGCGAACAGACCGGCAAAAGCCAGTCGGCTGATGTGGAAGATCCGATTTCGGTGGCCGGTGAACCGACCCATCACCCGGTGGGGGATCAGGCCGCCCATCCACGCCACCCACGCTGGACCACCGAACACCGCACCGACGCCGTTCATGACCACGACCACCGCCACCGCCAGGGGCACCGCCCAGGCGGGCGGGTGGCCCTCAACGCTGACCGCCAACGGAATCTGGAGGAGCAGGAAGCCCGCCACCTGGAACCACCCATGGTGGATGGCCACCCGCCGGGGTCCGCCCAGACGGGCGATCATAGCCCCGGTAAAAGGGCCCAAGAGGATCGCCGATAGTTGAGGCAGCATCGCCAGGAAGCCGATGACCGCCGCCGCCGCCCCCAGCCGACCTTGGACCAGGGGGACGATCCAGGCCTCCAGGCAGGCGAACATGCCGCCTACCGAGGCGGCTTCCAACACCGAGGCCGCGAGGGACGAGCGAACGGAGGGAGGACGGCTACTGGACCCTGGGGCACCGACCGCGTCACTCATATGGTCGGAGATGCTAGCGATCATATATTCTGCGCCATGCCTGATTATTCCTGGGGAAACCCTTGGGATCTTCCGCCTAACCGGCGGTCCCCGTGGGTTTCAGCGACCCGCCAGGATCCCCACCAGATGGGCCGCGGTGCGGTCCGCCGCTCCCAAACCCGCCTGCCAAGCCTGCTTCCCCGCCAGACCCAGGCGCTGCCGACGGGGAGCATCCCCGGCCAGGTCCTCCAACGCGTCCTGGGCCGTCCCGGCGGTGACCTCCACCACGCCGTCTGCCGCCCGCAACAGGGCCATGGCATCCGGCTGGTTGACCACATCCCAGCCAACCACGGTGGCGCAGCCGGCGGCGGCAGCCTCCAGCATGTTCTGACCGCCCCGGCCCGATCCCAGGGAACCGCCCACCACGGCGATCCCTGAATTTGCCGCCAGAGCGTACAGCGCCCCCAGGCGGCCGATTTCGTCAACGATGGCGACCTCCCCCGCAGCCACGGTTTGACCCTGGCTGGTGCGCCGGGGCGTGCCACCCCAAGCGGAGACCAGGGCGGCGATGTCCATCCCCCGTTCCGGATGGCGGGGGGCGATGGCCACCTGCCAGCCCCGGGCCTGCCAGGCGGGGAGCCGGCCGGCGAGGACCGCGGCTTCCTCGCCGGGGCTCGTGGAGGCCAAAAGCAGCAGGGGCTTCGCCGGATCCAGGCCGGTGCGGGTGGCCTCGGCCCGGGCGGCGGCGGGGTCGGCGGCCTTCACCAGATCCGCCTTCATCGTCCCGGTAACCGCCACCCGGGGGATGCCCAGGGCGGAGAGACGTTCGGCAAAGAGCGCGTTCTGGGCCGCGGCCCCGGCGTAGCCCGCCAGCAGGGGCCGGACCAGAGGCAGGCGGCCCAGACGGGTGAAGGAACGTTCGCTCATCCGCGCATTGGCCACCACCACGGGGATGCCCCGACGGTGGCAGGCGAGGACCAGCAGGGGCCAGAATTCCGACTCCAGAAGGACCACCGCCCGGGGCTTGGCCGCATCCAGAAACCGGGCCACGGCCCAGGGCAGATCGAAGGGCAGGAAGGCCCGGGGATGGTCGGGGAAACTTTTCTCCAGACCTTGCCAGCCGGTTTCCGTGGTGGTGGTCAGCAGGCAGCCGGTGCCCAGGGCGGCCTCCAGCCGGGGCACCAGGGGACGCATCAACGCGGTCTCCCCCAGGCTGACGCCGTGGACCAAAATTTTCCCGGGAGCAACCGCCGGGCAGGACCCGGTGAGCTTGG
>CANIXE010000130.1 GCA_947470885.1 Planctomycetota bacterium | reverse complement strand
GAACGCCGGCATCTTCATGGGATATTCCGCCCGGTCCCGCTGCTTGCGGGGTTTGCCGGTGTCCCGAGTGAACGCCGCCAGGGCCGCGAGATCCGCCGGACCGCCGCCGTACAAGCTGGCGATCTCCTTCAGGGGCGGACCCACGAGCTTCACCGCCTGATCATGGCAGGCGGCGCAATTCTGGCGGAACGCGCCATACCCCGCCAAGCCGGCCAGGGGATCCTCCTCGGCGGCGGGGGCGGGATTCTTGCGGTAGTACGCACTGCGTTCCTGGTAGGCCCGGGTCTTTTCCGCGACCTGGGCTTGGTAGGGCGCCAGGGCCGTGGCCCGATACAGGTGCCGGGCGGTGGCCATCAGCAGGACCGTCACCCCCAGGGCGACCACGATCCGGCCAAAGGCCCAGCCCAGGGGCGCGTCGCCCCGGGGACCGGTGCTGTCCAGGCATTCCCGCCACAGCCAGTGGAGGGCCACCGCCGCCGCCAGGATCCCGGCCCCCAGGGTCAGGAACAGCAGGCCGCTGAGCCCCTGGGTGGGCAGGGTCACCAGGACCAGCGGCCCAGCGAGGAACTGGAGCGCCGAGGTGACCAGGGCCAGGGTGTAGAACCGCCGGCGCAGGCCGCCCCGGGTCTCCCCCGGCAGGTCGGTCGCCGGATCGGTCCCGGCCCGGGTGAACCACCAGACCAGGAACAGGGCGGTGGCGGACACGCTGGCGAGGATAAAATGCAGGTACCGGGGAATCACCCCGTTGCGCAGCACGGCCAGCAGGAAGCCCTCATCCTGGATCCGGGACCATTGCTCGGGGAAGAGCATCAGGGTCACATTCACCAGGAAGATGAACGGGATCACCAGGAACAGCGCCGAAGCCGTGGCCCCGATGGCGATGTGCAGGCCCTTGTGGTCCCCCAGGCGTTCCCAGGTGTATTTGTGGAGGTACGTCAGCAGGAATGCGGTGATCGTCAGGGGCACGATCAGCAGCCAGACCTCGCCGGTGATCCGATTGGTGGAATACCACGGCACGGTGTACAGGACGTTGATCGCCAGCAGGGGACCGACGCCCAATACCACCGCCAGGCTCTTGCTGACGGTGATGGTCTTGGCCACGGCGTGGGCCAAGGCGTCGTCGCCGGGCCGGCGCAGGCCCAGCAGTTCCAGACCGACGGCGATCAGGCTGCCCCCCAGCATCAGGTTCACGAACAGGATGTGGAGAACGAAGAACACGACCAACAGGAACGCCGCCAGTTCCGGTGGGACCGGCAACGGCAGCGGGAGATCGATGGGAATGACGGAGTCAGACATCGGAATCACCTCACGCCGGCGACGGCCGGGACGCTGGCTAGAGTTTCATTCGCGGTGAACACCCGGTGGCGTTGGACCAGCCATTCCGCCAAAGCCCGGCGTTCCGCGGGAATGCCGGGGAATTCCGGCATGTAGGTGCGATTGCCGTGCATGTTGGCGATGATCTGGCCCACCGCCTTGGGCTGCCAGGGGCCGTTGCCCAGCATCGCTGCGAAGCGGCCTTCCACGCTGTTCACCCCGCCCGGCACCGAGGCATGGCAGCCGGCGCAGGCGATCTGGAAGACCTCGGCCCCGGCCTGCAGGCGGTTGCCGTCGGTGATCTCCTTCACCGTCGCATAGGGATGGTGCTTCAGCAGGCCTTCCGCCTGGAACAGCGGGTAGTCCTCGGCCCGCAGGCCGTTGGCGTACATGTAGCCGCTGATGATCCACGGTTTGCGGATGAATTCCCGGGTACGTTCGAAGGTCCCCAGGTAGATCGCCAGGATCAGGAAGGGCAGGGCGATGGTCCAGCGGGGGATCCGCTTCGGGGTGACCCAGCCGGTGACCGTGACGTAGCCACCGACGGTCATCAACGCGCCCAGAAACAGCAAGATCTGGAAGTAGGCCCCTTCACCCGCCATGGTCCCCAGGGCGGTGGGGGCGCGCTCCAGCATCTCCTTGGGGGCCGCCCCCAGATACCACCAGCCGGTGGCGACCATGGGGATGCCCCAGGCCAGCATCCAGCCGCAGCAGGCCCGAACCACTTTGGGCCGGAATTCCTCGTCCTTTTCAACCACCCAGGGCACCAGGACCAGGACCATCGCCCCGGCCATCATCATCGCCAGGCAGGTGCGGAAGGCCAACTGGGGCAGGTAGAGGGGATTCAGAATGCCATCGATCAGGCCCCGGGTGGTGGACCACTCGCCGGGGTGCATCATGAACCCGAGGATCGCCGTGATCAGGGCCATGGTGATCCACGAGAAGGCCGCCAGGGCGTAGCCCAGGCGGATGTGCAGGCGCTTGCGCGCCCCGGTCATGGATTTCCAGGTGAGGGTGTAGAGCAGGATCAGGCCGACCTCGCCAACAAACACCAGCCACTCAGCGAACCAGGCCCAGAAGAACACCCGGATCAGGGAACCGATGGCCGCGGGATTGGCCAGGGCGGTGCTCAGCCAGATGCCCACGCCGGTGAGGGCGCCGACGGTGGTGGTGACGATGAAGCAGAGGAACAGCACCCGGTAGGCCAGGCGGTCCCAGCGGGGATCGCCGGATTCCAGGCCCCGGGATTCCAGGCGGGCGATGAACAGCGAAGCCCCCACCGCCATGGGGTGGTTGATGAGGACGTGGAGAATGGCGATGACCGCGATGAGCAGCCGGTTGCCGTAGAAGTCGAGGTGGAAGAAGGGGAATTCCATGGTCAGGCTCCTGACCGTGGGCGGGGATGTGGGGACATGGGACGATGGGGGAGCGCCAGCGCACCGGGGCGGCGGCGGGAAAACAGGACGGAACGGGGAACAGCGCATCCTCGTCGCGACGTGAGGTCACGAACGGACTGGCCCGCCGCCGGTCGGCGGGCGGATGATGGGCTGGTTCAGCCGATCCGAGGAGGCGGCGGTTCCGGACGGGGCCGGAACTGGGCGCCGCCCAGGCCGGAATCCCTGGTCAGCAACGGAGCCCCGGGGCACCGGGCCTGCTCGGGGACCAGATCGATGGCGGGCCAGGAATCCGGGCCTTTGTCGGGTTTTTCCGGGGCTTTTACCTCGGAGACCCCGGACTTGCCAGTGGGCTGGACGAGACCCGTGCTCTTGCCGAGATCCGCCGCCTGGACGGTTGCCAGATCATGGACCACCAGGATCACCCGGCACATGGCGCAGGGATCCTGGCCGCTGAAGGTGGACTCGACCGCCGGCGCCCAGCCGCGCACCGGGGCCCGGGTGGCCAGCATGCTGGCCCAGGCCAACACCTGAAGCCCGCCCGCATGGCCGCTGATCAGGGCCACGGCGAGGACCAGGGCAATAAGGCGGGACCGGGACATGGGGCGGAGGGTGCCGAGTTTCACCGGGGGGAAAGGCCGCGATTCCATTGGGCCAGCAACGCCTTGGCCTGGACATCGTCGGGTTTGCGGACGAGGTAGGTCGCCAGCACCGTGCGCGCCTCGTCCCCCCGCTGGCGGGCGAGGTAGAACGCCGCGAGGCGCAACGAGGCCGGGCCGTTGGCCCCGGGATCCGCCTGGATCGCCCGGAGGTACAGGGCCTCGGCCCGGGCCGGGGCTCCGGTGGATTCCGCCAATGAGGCAGCCCAGGTAAGGACGGCGGGATCGGCCTCGCCGGCCCCGATCAACGTGTCGAGGGTCGCCGTGGCGGCGACGGCATCCCCGGCCTGGACGGCATAGCGGGCGGCGGCCAAGCGCAGGTGCCGGGTCTGGCGCTCTGCCGGCACACCGGCCAGCCAAGCCCGGGCCTGGGCCAGGTCGCCGGCTTCCGCCGCGCAGCGGCTGGCAAGGAGGACCAGGGCCTCGTCGGTGGTGGCGGGATCGTTCACCAACGGACGCACGGTGGCCAGGGCGGCCTGGGGCAGGCCCTGGCCCAGTTGGGCCTCCGCCAATTGGCGGCGGTGTTTGCGATTCCCCGGATCCAGGGCCAGGACCAGTTCCAGGGCCCCCAACGCCTCGTCATCCCGCCGGGTTTCGTGGGCGGCCCAGGCCAGGTGCTGCCAAAGTTCCCCATCCTGGGGCTGGCGGGCCAGGAGGGCGAGGACCGCCTGGCGGGCGTCCTCGGCCCGACCCGCGTGGACGAGGACGGAGAGTTCCACCCGGCGCAACGCGGCCTCGTCGGGGAAGCGGAGAATGCCCTGCTGGGCCGCCAGGCTGGCCAAGCGCCAATCGCCGGCGCGCAACGCGGCCTGGGCCAGGAACACTGTCAGGGCCTTGTCCGGGCTTTCCGAATCCTGGGCAGCGGCGGCTTCCCGGGTGGCGGCGGACCAGTCGTCCCGGGCGGCGGCGAGCTGGGCCAGGCCCAGGTGGGCGCTGCGCAGACTGGGATCCAGGTTCAAGGCGGCGGTGAAATCCCCGGCGGCGGCGGTGAGTTCCCCGGGCTTCCGTTCCCCGGCCTGGGCCACCCGCCAGCGGGCCTGGCCCCGGGCCAACAACACCAGGGCCTGGGGCTCGCCCTTCCAGGCGTCGAGGAGCGCCACCGCGTCGGCGGGGGCGGCCTGGGCGGCCTTGGTCAGCAGGTCCGCGACCTCAGGGGGAACGACCCGTGCTGATTCGGCGGCGGGTGCCATCTGCCCAATCCCCAGAGCGATCCCCAGAACCAAGGGAAGACAGCGGTGCAGCAGGCTCATTTCATGGTCCATTGGATCGTGGTGTCGAGGGTCGAAGCCACCGGGACGCCCCCGGCCTGGGCTGGGCGGAAGCGCAGGGACCGGCCCAGGCGTTCCGCCGCTTGGTCGAACACGCCCGCGGGAGAACTATCCAGCACGATGCAGACGATGACGCTGCCGGCGGCGTCGATCCCCAGGCGAATCTTGGAAGTGCCGGTGATCCCCCGGATCCGGGCGCTCCGGGGATAGTGACGGTCCAGGTCGAAGGCCCCTTCCCGCTGGGCCGGGGTGTCCACCCCGGGGGTGCTGGCCGCCACCACCGGGGCCGGCGCCACCACCGGCGCAGCGACGGTGAAGGCCGGGATGCTGGCGGGCAGGTCCAGACTAGCGTCCAGGTTTCCCAGGGCGGGCAGGGCGAAACCACCGACGGACGGCGACGCCGGCAGGTCGAAGCTGGGCAAGGGCACAGCAACGGGGACGGTGGTTTCCACCGGAGATTCCTGGGGTTCCCGGAGCCGTTCCGGCGGCGGTGGGGGCGGCGGCGGTTCTTGATCCACCTGGCGCAGGGTGCGCACCGCCAGGGGCGCTTCGAGGGGCGCGGCGTGGAGTCGGCTGACCTGGGACAACGCCAGCACCACCGCCAGATTCACGGCCAGAGCGATGCCCACCGCCAGCCACCAGGTGCCCTGGGGCCGGGTCCGGCGGAACGAGCGGGTCCGGGGCAGCCCGGTGACGGCGACGGCCTGGGCCATGTCAGGATCCGCCCTTCAACGCCGCCACATCCACGCTCACCGCGCCTCCGGCGGTGCAGGCGTCCATCACGTTCAGCAACAGTCCGGTGGGAGTCTCCCGATCGGGGACCACCACCACCTTGCCGGTGTTCCCCGCATCCAGGGCCGCCTTCACCGCCTCGGGCAGTCCCGCCACATCCACCACCTGGGTCCCCACCTGGATCGCCCCGGATTTGACGATGGCCACCGCCACGAACCCGCCACTCACCGCGCTGGCCTGGCTGCTGGCGGGCCGTTGCAGGGTCACCGCAGTTTCCTGGACGAACGAGGTGCTGATGACGTAGAAAATCAGCAGGAAGAACACCACGTCGATCAACGGGATGACATTCAATTCGATGGGCTGATGCCCGTGCCGCCGCCGATGGAGAAATTTCATGGGGCGCCTGTGCCGCGGTTATCGCGTGCATTCGAGCATTCGAGCATTCGAGCATTCGAGCATTCCGAAACGTCCCGAACCACCATTTCCCTATGCAATGCCAACTGCCCCACCCGATGGGCCAACGCCCAGTCCCACAGCACCGCCGGAATCGCCAACGCCATCCCATATTGCGTCGCCGTCAGGGCCAAACCGATACCTCCGCTGGCCTGGCCCGCCAACGTCCCGCCCCGGACCTGGCCCAACTGGCCGAACGTATCGATCATCCCGCTCACCGTGCCCAGCAGGCCCAGCAGGGGCAGGCAGGCGGTGAGGGCCCGGCACAGGGCGAAGCCCCGGGACAACTGTTCCGCCTCGGCCAGCCCGACGTAGCGGGCGGCCCAGGCCCGCCACCGGTCATCGGTTTCACCGGCGTGGCCGCGCCCCAGAAGAGCCAGCAGTTCGTCCTCCCGCTCCCGCCGGCGCACGCCCCACAGCACCAATGTGCGCTCCGCCAGAATGGCGTACAGGACCACCGCGACGGTGCACATCAGGGGCATCAGCAGATCGCCCCCCTGCCACCAGTGGAGGGCCTGACGGAACAGGTCGTTCATCGGGCCTGATCCCCGTGCTCGCCCAGGCCCAGGACGCCGCAGGCGGCTTCCTCCAGGAGTTG
>CANIXE010000129.1 GCA_947470885.1 Planctomycetota bacterium | reverse complement strand
GTAGTGCTTCCCGGTTTTGGACCGCCTCGCTGGAAACGATGCAAACTCCCTTCTCCCGCAAGCTTTTGATGGCATTGGTCAGGTCGTTGGCAATTAGACCCACACCCCGGCAGGCGTCTTCCACCAGGATGGTCCGGTAACCCAGGTCCGCAGCGTCGATGGCCGTGGCCTTCACGCAGTAGTCCGTGGCCAGGCCGCAGACCAGGACCTCGTCAACGCCCTGGGCTGTGAGCCAGTCCCCCAGGCCGGTGGCCTTACGCCGGCCATTGTCGAAGAATCCCGAATAGCTGTCGATGGCCGGATCGGTGCCCTTGGGGAAGACCCGGTGGATTCGCCGGGTGTCCAGGTGGGGATGAAACTGGGCGCCACCGGTCCAGGCCACGCAGTGGACCGGCCAGAGGACTTGGGGCAGGCCGCCCAGTTCGGCCAGTTCAAAGGGATTCCGGCCCGGGTGATTCGCGGCAAAGCTGCCGTGCTCTGCCGGGTGCCAGTCCTGGGTGGCGACGATCAGGTCGGCGTGGTCCATCAGGCGGTTGGCCACCGCCACCACCGCATCGCCATCGGGGACGGCCAAGGCTCCGCCGGCGCAGAAATCGTTCTGGATGTCGACGAGGACGAGGGCGCGCATGGTCAGACTCCTGGAGTGAGGTGAATGGAAACAGCGATGAATCACAGCTCAAAGTTGAACCCGTCCCGGACCCGCTGCCGGTACTTTCGCTCGTCGAAGCGGTACAGCCGGGCGGCCCGGTGGGCGACGTCCTGCTCCACCTCGTCCAGGTCCTGGAGGATGTCGAGGGACAGAACTTTTTTCCTGAAATTCCGTTTATCCAGGGGCCGTTCGAGGATGATCTCGTACATCCGCTGGAGCCGGGTGAGGCTGAATTTCGGCGGCAGCAACTCAAAGCCGATGGGTTGATAACGAACTTTTCCTTGAAGGCGCTTCAAGGCGAGGTCAAGGATGTCAGCGTGATCGAAGACTAGATCCGGGAGATCGTCGACACCAAACCACGCGGCATTGCGGGCGTCGGTGGCCGCCTGGACCTGGTGGTCGCTGAGGCGCACCAGGGCGTAATACGCCACGGTGACCACCCGTTCCCGGGGATCACGTTGCAGATCGCCGAACGTGTAAAGCTGTTCCAGGAACACCTTGGAAAGCCCCGTCTCTTCGCGCAATTCCCGGCGGGCGGCCTCGTCCAGGGTCTCGTCCAGATGCACGAATCCGCCTGGCAGAGCCCAGGCCCCGGCGAAGGGTTCCAGATCCCGCTGAATGAGCAGGACCTTGAGATCCGTGTCATCCAGGCCGAAGACCACGCAATCCACCGCAAGGGCCGGGCGGGCGTGTTTATACGTGTAGGGCATCTGCGTGTCCTCTGTTCCTGGTTTTGGTGTCAATTATACACTATGTCAAGATGTCCCCTGGATTGTCCTGATCCGGACCCGGGGAACATCACCGGCCATGCGCCACTCCATGAACTCCCGTTCGCTTCCCCGCGGTGCATCCCACCCCGGACTGTCCCATCGCTGGACCGCTCTGTGGCGTCGGCTTGGGGTCCTGGAAATTCCAGCTGTCGCTCCCCTTCTCGCTCGCTGGCAAGAACCCCAGCGAGCCTACCACACCCTGACCCACCTGGCCAATTGCCTGGCCATCTACGATCGCAATCCCCACCACGATGCCCGGGTGGAACTGGCCCTGTGGTTCCATGACGCCGTGTACGATCCCCAGGCCCACGACAACGAAGCTCGCTCCGTCAAGTTAGCCCAGACAACCATGGCCGCGGCAGGGATGAACGGGGAATTCCAGGACACCGTCTGCGGGTGCATCCTGGCCACCCGCCACCGGGATCCGCCGGCAAATACCCTGGAGGCCCTGACCCTGGATGTGGACCTGGCGATCCTGGGCGCCTCACGCCTGCGGTTCACCGCCTATGACCGGGACATCCGCCGGGAATACGCCTGGGTGCCCTGGGATACGTATTGCCGGGAACGGGGCCGAATCCTGACCGCGTTCCTCGCCCGGCCCCACCTATATTCCACGCCCTGGATCCACCGGCGCTTCGCCGCCCGGGCCCGGGGGAATCTATCGCGGGCCATCCGCGCCCTGGAGCACGACCATGGGTGATCTCACCAGCAAATCATGGATCATCGCCAAGGGCCTGATGTTCGCCGTCATCGTCATTCTGGCCGGGGTCGGAACGATCCTCGACGAGGATCCGTGGCGGCGGACGCTGCTGCTGATCACCTGCCTGTGGGCAGCGTGCCGCTGGTACTACTTCCTGTTCCACGTCCTGGAGCGGTACGTGGGCATCGGCGGGCGGTACACCGGACTGATCGACCTGCTCCAGCGATTGTGGCGGCGACGTTCCTGACCGCTCATCCGTCCAGTTCCGCCAGCTCCCGGCGGAATCCTCCAGACAGGATCGGGAACCGACACCAGGTCTTGGGATCCAGGTTTTCGTCATCCAGGTGGAAGGCCGGAGCGAAACGTTCCCGCTTCCACTGGTTGCGGCACCAGAGGGTGAAGAACCGTTCGACCCAGCGGCGGAGATCCGCCAGGGAATACTGGGGAAAATCCGCCTGCACCTGGGGCAGGACCCGCTTTGGCGGCAGCTTGTCCCGGATGGCCAGGCGCTCAATGCGGTCGAGAACTGGGAAGGGCATCAGATCCCCTTCGCTCTGCTGGGCCGCGGCCTGGGGCCGCAGTTCCGGGGTGCTGGCCTGGGTGGTGATGCAGGCCAGGGCGGGGATCGGGCCCAGGCCTTCGGGTCCGTGGCATTCAAGCCAGTGCAGCCAAGTGCGGAGGAACGCCTTGTCGATGCCGGCGATGGGGGACAGGCCACCGCAGGTATCGCCATCCATGGTGGCATAGCCCACGGCGGCCTCGCTGCGATTGCTGGTGGCCAGCAGCAACTTGTCCTCCAGGTTGGCGATCATCCACGCCCCGGGAGCCCGGGCCCGGGCCTGGATGTTTTGCAGGGCGAGGTCATCGGTCTGCCAGTCCGGCGTGCGGCCGATGGCCTGGGCCACCGCGGCGGTGTAGCCGCGCACCAGTCCGTCCACATCCAGTTCCAGGTGTTTGGCCCCGACGGCGGCGGCCACCTGGCGGGCGGCCTCCCGGGTGACTTGGCCGCTGTTGGCGGTGGGCTGGTAAATGGTGGTCAGCAATACCGCGGTGGCCGCCGCCGGATCGCGGATGGTGGCCAGGGCGGAATGGACGTCCCCCAGATCACCGCGCTCAGCCAAGGCCCGGCGGACCATGATCCCCACCAGACTCACCACGGCGGCGGAATCGCAGCCGCCGCTCAGACTAACGACGAAGCCCCGAGCCCTGGATTTCCGCAGGTAATCGAACAGGGCCAGGGACACTGCCCGGGTGAATTCCTCTTCCTTGCGCCGGGGCGCGGTCTCCCATGGCTCCAGGGTCGGAACCGTTGCCGGGGCGACCGGGGCCGTGGGCCACGCATGAGCGATGCGGACCAAACCGGGGTGTTCCGCCAAGTTGGGAGCGAAAGACGCCGACCGGGCCTGGGCCAGGCGGGCAGTGCCCACGTCGATGGTGGCCGAAGTCAGATCCCATTCCGCCAGGTGAAGCCGCCGGCCCTGGGCCAGCAGCTTGCCGCCGGCGGCAATCATCGCCCCGCCGTCGTAGATCGCCCGACCCGCCTCGTTGCCCAGGAGGTTCGCGTACAGGTAGGCACAGCCGAAGGCGCGGCTGCCCTCGATGACGAAACGGTGGCGCACCTCCAGCTTGCCGAAAGCGAAATGGCTGGCGGAGGGATTGAGGATCAAGTCCGCACCATGGGCGGCCAGGCGGGAACCCGGCCGTTCGGCGACCCAGGCGTCTTCACAGATTTCAAAACCGAAACGGATGCCGCCCACCTCAAACAGCAGATCCCCCAACGGGAGTTCCGCCCCGGCGAAGCGGGTGGTGGTGACCACCCCGGGCTTCCACGGTTTGAACCAGCGGGGTTCGTAGTGGATCCCGTCCCCCGCTAGGTGCTGCTTGGCGACGATCCCCAGGACCCGGCCATCCGCCACCACCGCCACCGCATTCAGCAGGGAACGGTGGTGCAGCCAGGGCAGGCCGAAGCAGGTCACCAGACCCCGGGTTTCCGGCAGCAGTTCTTCCAACACCCGTTCCGCCTGGGCGATCACGTCGGTGCCGTGGAAGGCGTCCTCGCAGCCATACCCGGTGAGGCACAGTTCCGGCAGGCAGAGCAGGCTGACCCCGGAATCCCGGGCGGCTCGCAACACGGCGACGATCCGCGCCTGATTGCCGTCCCAATCCAGGGGCGTGAGGTTGAGAACGGCGGCGGCGATGCGCAGACGGGTCATGGGGCCTCCGGGGTGGTCTGGGGGGCTTGGTGGCGGGCAGCCCGGATGAGCGCGGCCTTCCGTTCGTGGAGACCCGCCTCCAGCCCCACCGGGTACTGGTGAGGATTGTCCAGCCGGCGCACCCCAGGATGAAACAACGCCAACTGGGCCTGGGTCCGGGCTTTGATGTCCGCGAGGGCCGGTCGGCCGTACACCAAACCCCCGTGGCGCAGGACGGGCACCAGCAGGTCCTCATGGACGACTTCACCCGACTGATCCCGCTGACGGGTGGGATCCGCCGGATCCACCATGACCCAGGATGCGGGCGCAGGATGGGATTCATCCCAGATTACATCCCCCACCGCCTCGCCGTCTCGGAAGAATCGGCGGATATTCTGAATGCCCGGGTTGCTCACCTTGATGGCCTGTTCGCTCAATTTCACCCGAGGTTGCCAGGCGCCACCGGGTTCGCGGATCGCCGCCAGTTTGTAGACGCCCCCCAGAGCCGGCTGATCGTAGGCGGTGACCAGCTTGGTCCCCACGCCCCAGACGGCGATGGCCCCGCCCTGTTGCTTGATGCTGGCGATGGTCCGTTCGTCCAGGTCATTCGACGCGACGATCTGGGCTTTGGGAAACCCCGCGGCATCCAAAAGTTTCCGGGCCTGGGCCGACAGCCAAGCCAGGTCCCCTGAATCCAGGCGGATACCAACGATTTCGTGGCCCCGCTGGCGCAGGCGGCGGGCGACCTGGATCGCCTTGCGCACCCCCGCCAGGGTGTCGTAGGTGTCCACCAGGAAGACGCAGTTATTAGGCATCGCCTGGGCGTAGGTCTCGAAGGCGGCTTCTTCGTCATCAAAGGACATGACCCAACTGTGGGCGTGGGTCCCGCGCACGGGAATCCCGTAACGTTTGCCGGCGAGGACATTCGACGTGGACGCGCAGCCCCCCACGTGGGCAGCCCGGCTGGCGGTGAGGGCGCCATCCGCCCCCTGGGCCCGGCGCAGGCCGAATTCCAGCACCGGATCTCCACCGGCAGCCTGGCAAATTCGGGCCGCCTTGGTGGCGATCAAGGTGTTGAAGTTGATCAGGCAGAGCAGCGCGGTCTCCAACAACTGTCCCTGGATAATGGGCCCCCGGACCCGGATGAGGGGCTGGTGGGGGAACACCACAGTGCCTTCCGGGATCGCGTCCAGGTCCACCTCCAGGCGCATCCGCCCGAGGTAATCCAGGAAGGCCGACTCGAACAACGGCTTGCCGTCGTTCCCAGGCAACCGGGCGAGGTAGGCCAGATCATCGGGTGCGAAGCGGAAGCCCTGGAGCCAATCGATGACCTGTTCCAGACCGCAGGCGATGGCATAACCGCCGCCGAAGGGCGTCTTGCGGAAATGCAGGTGGAACACCGCCTCGTGGTCGGCCCGACCGGATTTCCAGTAGCCGTAGGCCATAGTGAGTTGGTAAAGATCCGTCAGCAGGGCGGCACTGTCCATGGGTTTCTCCCCGGGTTGTTCAAAGTGTATGTAGTACACTAATGAAATCCGTCAACATCCCAGATGGAAAAATCCCCGGAATCTATGATGACTTCCCCGGGGCCGGACTAGGGAATCATGGAGCACCATGTGTGGTTTCGTCACCCTCCGCAGTGATCGTCCCGACGAGCAGGAATACCTGGCTCGGGTCGCAGCCCTGAAAGGCATTGTCGGCCGGATCAGCCCCATGCGGCCCCTGCCCCTGGTGACCGGACCCACCACCGCCGTGATGGCTCGTTGGGGCTGGCCGTCCTCCAAGGGCGGGATCCTGACCCATGCCCGGAGCGAGACCGCGCCACGGTTGCCCACCTGGGCCGACGCCTGGCGCCAGGCCCGGGGCGTGATCCCGGTGGCTGGGTGGGAGGAGGGCTCGTGGGCGGTGACCGCGCCCCGGGCCCACCTGGCAGTTCTGTGGACTCACCACGACGATGACATCCGCCTGGCGGTCCTGACCCAACCCCCGCCCGCAAGCATGGCCCAGTTTGAACGGTTCCCCATTCCCTTGACCCAGGAGGGGGCGCTAACCTGGCTAGCGGAGGGGTCACTGGTGGATCAGGTGGTGGATCTGCATCTCACCGGAACCG